>JBAYGQ010000452.1:0-3104 GCA_041666585.1 Bacteroidota bacterium | reverse complement strand
GTCAACATTAATATTAAGTGCCGCCGCTTGTGTCCAGTAATGATCCGGCGCAATTGTCTCACCTGTTCGTTTGTCAACGTACATATAAACAGCTCTGTGAATTGCAATAGCACTCTTTACAGTACGCGGAAGGTTCGACAGATAGTCGTTAGTCGGTAAAATATCCGGGTAATGATAATGGTTATGCGGTAAGCCTGCATCGTTTACATTCTCTCTGCCAATACCTGTAATATCCCATGCAGATACCATTTTACATACAGTCGGAGCAATAGTCAAAGGCAATGGGTTCTTTTCGGGCTTTACACCGTATTTTTTCGAAGGATTTAATGTAAGGTTACTGCCGTTAATTATTCCGGTATTTTCGTAACAGTCATTTCCTTCAATTGCTAAATAATTGGCATTTGTTATACAGTAATTGTCGGACTCCGGAGTGCTGACAGATAATTTGAGAGAGGATTTTACAGCATCTTTTATATATGTCTGAGTACCTGAATAAGCACTCCGTCCGACAAATCTTATGTGTAGTTCATCTGAATCAGTATAGTAGAAATCAAGGAATAAGTCAAAGGCTTGTGCTATTCCAATTAACAGGTCAGTAAATTTTTTGTAACATTCAGTCCACGAAAAAGGCTTTGCAGACTCCGGTAAGAAGTCCCATTTGTCATTGTATTTAAGTAGTGAATAGTTAATCCAAATTGTAGAATAGTCATCTTGTACCTCAGCATCCGGATCAATCTTTAAATTAACTCCGTCATCATCATAAAGGTAATAGGATTTTGACAGTCCTGAAGGTAACTGGACATATCGAACAGGATCGGACGGATACCAACGCGTTTTCCAACGTGCCGGCTGGAACTCCCCTGCAATTGTGCAAGCATCATATAAGATAGTGATTGCACCTAGTCCTTTATTAAATAGAGCGGTCTGCAAATTGTCTGCAAGTATTCGTAAAACCGCATTAAGACTTACTAATTTACGGACTCTGATTTCTTTCAATACCGGAGTTTCTTTTTTGTACCATCCCGGACGGTCTGCAACGTTCGCTGTTTCCCAGGTACTGTCAATTCCCGGTACCGCCGGAGTGACTCCTTCCGCCGTTCCATAAACTAAATCTTTCAGTTCAATACTATCAAAAGTATTTTCGAAGTACGGTTTTGCTGTTATCTTCCAAACAGTCTTTAACTTCCTGTTTTCAGCATATTGAGTCTTAGTCCATAGACTATCATCATTATCACGGTCTGATTGAATTAAGCCCGTAAAAATTGCGTTCTCAGGCGTTCTGTTGGTTCCGTCGAACAGGGCGCAAAAAAGAGTTATGTTTGTATTGAATGCGGTAAGAGTAAAAGCTAAGGCGGCAAGTTCCGGGATTGTATTACAAGCCGCCTCATCTATTGAGAATGTTAATTCATTCTCCACGTACTTACCAATGTCATTTTCTTTTTTCTTATCAATGTCAGAGATTTTGAAGATGTTGGCAACCGTGCCGGCACTGTTATTGAACAGTTCTGCATGGTTATCGGATATGATAAATAGTCTTGTAACGGGTCCGAAATCATTTTCGGATGCAACGGTCTGTATCTGTTTGTAAGTTGTAGTCGGCATAAAGCACAATAATAGTTTACAAAAACTTTTATATGCTTCATGTAATCCCGGTATGAATATTTTTAAGTTTTTTCTTTTTAAAACAGGTACGATGCTTACAGTTGAGTCCTATGGAGTCCTAATTCAATAATAATCTTCTGTTAACACCGCCCCTGTTTACAATTATTTATCAATAAAAGAACGTTTTTTTTAAAAACAGGGTTTGGTGAACCTCGACGGAAACCGCCCCCCGTAAATCAATCATCACTCGGAAGATGTTGGTACAAAATTAAAGAAAAAAAGAATTTATATTTGTACTTGTGCTGAGCTAAATGTTAATTTTTTGTTATCATATAAAAAAAAATCCTTGTAATTGCTGATTATCACAAGGATTTTGAATAATAAAAGGGTTCTATTGTCGAATATTCGGAAAGAATTTTTCAATTTCTTGATAAATTTCTTTATCACATATAGCAGATATATTTTTTTTGTTTACACATGTTCTGATTGTTGACAAACTCAATTCAATATCTTCTTTTTTTGGATTATAAAAATTAAAAATATTCTTGCTAACCTCAGACCAATTACCAATATACATACCTCTTTTCTCTTCTTGGTATAAATAAACTATTGTTTGCTGTAATCGGGCTTTGAAACTATTGCTAACAGCACGGTTTTGTTTTAACTCTTTAAATTTTTTCTTTGTGTTCCTAATTTTCCTTATTCGGTTTTCATCTTTAAAAAACTCTGTCATTAATGTTTGCCACTGCATTGATTTTGTTTCGTAATTTTCATCTATTCTAAAAGGAATGTTTAATTTTTCTCCCAAAAACTTTCTCCAATGAATACCCTGCAAACACTCTTTATCTAAGTCCCCTTCGAAATCCAAAAAGTCATTTTCGTTTAATTCATATTCATTAATATAACTGTTATACCGCTTTTCAAATTCATTGTAAAGTAATTTCAAAAACTCAGAATTTTCAAAATCTTTTTTCTTCTTCATAACATTTTCCTCAGTGATAAGTGAACATCAGTATTAAGCCGTCGGTTGCTCCTGTTTATACTCTGAAGTCCTCCATCCCTTGTCAATGGAATCCCTTTTACTTAAATAGTCTGTAATACTTTCTTGAATCTTATCGGTTTTGTCTGCAAGGGTTTTTATCTTTTCGTCAAGTATCCAACATAAAGCCTCTGCTTGTTTGATGATGCTAAACAGAGTCTCTTGGGTGAATGTTTCTTTTACTTCTTCAGAAGTATTTAACGTTTTAAAAGCAATAACATCAATTAGGGTTTTTGCCTCAATAAACTCTGTGTACGTATCCTGAATTAAATTTTCTTCCACTTCCCAAAGGAAGTGTAGGTCTTGGAATTTTGCTGTTTCTGTACTCATAAAGACACTTTCTGAATAGTTAAATAATAATTTTTATCGGTCTGTTTTCCGCATTCCGATAATTGTTTTACCTGGTTAATAAAACCTCTTACAAGAGACTCATTCACGGGATTAAGATATTTGTAATCCCGTG
>JBAYGQ010000451.1:0-3113 GCA_041666585.1 Bacteroidota bacterium | reverse complement strand
GGTTGCGTTGCCGGAATGCCGATTGTAATTCCAATGGCTCCTCCGCCTCCTCAAGGAAGAGAACTTTTCTTCAGCAGATACGGTCAGGAGCATAAATTCGAAATAGGTGAACCGGTGCAAATGGTTTTTTCGGGACTCGACCCAGATAATACCGATATTGTTACAAAAGCTGATTTTGAAGATAATACCATGACAATGAAGATAGTACCTAAAGGATTCAACGAAGAAATTAACATTGAAAAAAAATGCCAAATAGTAAATGTAGGTTTAGGACCTCTGCCAAAAATCACAGTATCACCGACTTTAGCAAGAGAGCAGATAATAGTTACCCCACGTCTGAATGATGACTGTATTATGACAGGATATGAAATCAGGGCGGGTACAATTGAAAGCGGTTGCCTGCAAGGCAGATATAATCTTAAAAGACTTCGTAATTGCCATAAGATTATCATTCTCCCACCCCCAGATAAATCTGAGAATGAACAGGGAAGTCGCCATGGCGACAAACATAAAATTTTTAAACGGCAGGTTTTTGAAAATTTCATGCCTTAATATTTTATAATATTCTCGGGCTGTGTTAAAAGTTGGATGTTTAAACAGATAATTTCTTTAAATACAAGCTTTTAGTACAGCCCTACGAAAAATCCTTCGCCTAACTATTTCCCTAATAATTTTTCTTCGACGCTTCTTATTATTAAATTAGCATTTACATTAAATGTCAATTATTAATATCAATTAAAAACTATATATTATTATCAACAATGCCATTAAAAATCAAATCGAAAAAAGACCTGATACCTCAGTTTTCACAAAGTTCAGGAAAACTAATTGCAGTACTTGACGATGAACCGGACATTCTTGAGCTTGTTTCCTTGCATTTGAGAAAAGCGGGATTTAAAGTAAAAGAATTCGAGACTTCTAAAAGTTTTTTAAAATTTATTGAAGAAAAAACTCCGCATCTGATAATTTTAGACCTGATGCTTCCTGATGCAGACGGTTTGGAAATATGTAAATCCCTTAAAAAAGATGAGAAATTCTCTTCTGTTCCGGTATTATTGCTCACAGCAAAAAGCGAAGAAATAGATAAAATTATAGGCTTGGAACTTGGAGCTGACGATTATGTCACAAAACCTTTTTCCACTCGCGAACTCGTTGCAAGAGTCAAAGCACTTATTCGTAGAGAACAGAACAGTGTAAAAAATAATAAAGTAAAAGTAGGTGGGATTTTAGAATTGGACTTACAGAAATATGAAACATATATTATTGGTGAAAAAATTGAATTGACTCTAACAGAATTTAAAATCCTGAAACTTCTTTGCGAACGCAAAGGTTGGGTTTATGCCCGCGACCAGATTCTGGAATATCTCGGCTCTACCGATAAAGGTGTTATGGACAGAACAATTGATGTTCATATCAAAAATTTAAGAGAAAAATTAGGACCTGCTGGTTCTTTTATAAAAAATATCAGAGGAATCGGATACAAATTAGAAGAATAAAACGTGAAACTCCACTTTAAAATTTTCGGCATTGTTTGTATTATTTCCATCGGATTGTTTTTTTACATTTTTGTGACCGCTTACATTGTACTCTCAAGAGAAGCAAAAAATGAAGTAACATACTCTTTATCATCAGCAAATCAATGTTTATCTCAATTCTATTTAAATATTTATAAAAATAATTTATCATCCGGTTTGGATTCTGTCTTTATAAAAGAAATCCTGAATATTAAAATCCCATATATAATCTTAGACACAAACAATAATTGTCTTTATCCTTTGACAGACTCTTTATTAGTTCGGGAAAAGAAATCAACTGAAATAATTATTTCTAATTTCAAACAACAGAAAACATTCAATCAGGACACGAGTTTTATTTTCGAAAGAAATAATTTTCTTTTTGCTGTCCGCCTGATGGTATTTAGTAACCAAGTGTCAGCCTACCTGATTTCCTATGCTGATTTGAGCAGAACGGATAACTTAGTTATCAACCGGTTAAAGGAAATAATATTTGATTCAATATTATTTATTCTTTTAGCATTAATTATATTATTTATAATCCTAAAAAAAATCTCTACTAAAATCAATCAATTTGATTTTGCTGCAAAAAGAATTTCAAAAGGTGACTTTAAAGTAAAAGTTTTTTTGAAAGAAACCGATGAATTAAAGCGGCTCGCCGACAGTTTCAATTTTATGACAGAATATATAAATAATTTATTCGAAAAATTGTCTCATACTAACGAAGAATTGAAAAGCATTATCGGCTCTATCCGCGATGGTCTTTGTGTAATGGACTGGGACGGAAAAATTGTACTATTCAATGAAGGTTTTACAAAGATTGCAAGTCATAAAGATGTTGAAGGAAAATTCTATTATGATTTAATAGCTGATTCTAATTTCGATAAATTGGTTAAGAAAATCAAGACAAAGCGTACAAGTTTTTCTGATGAAATAATTGTATCGGATAATTATTATATTTCAAGTGCCCATCCCCTGCTAGCGAAAAACGAAATTGTAGTTATTTTTTATGATATGACTGATTTTAAAAACCTGGAAAAAATAAAGAAAGATTTAATCACAAATGTTTCACACGAACTTAGGACTCCTCTAACAGCAATAAAAGGCTTTATCGAAACAATGGAAGAAGAAACAAGTGAAGATCATAAACATTATATCGAAATTATTCATCGTCATACTAACAGACTTATTAATATCGTTGAAGATTTATTAATTCTCTCAAAGCTTGAACAGCCTGGGACAGAACTTGAATTAAGTACAGTCAATCTTACTCAATTGATTTCTAATTTATTAATAATTTTCGATCAAAAAATTAAAGAGAAAAATCTCAAACTGCTCATCGAATTTAATGCAAATACTCCGCCAATAACTGCTGATGTCTTCAAATTAGAGCAAATGTTCATCAATTTGATTGATAATGCAATAAAATATACTGATAAAGGTGAAATCACCATTAAAGTTTTCCCTCTAAAAAATAATATTAGAATCGAGATTTCAGATACAGGCTTAGGTATTCCCGATGAAGTTAAAAATAGGATTTTTGAAAGATTTTACACTGTTGACAAATCGCGTTCAAGACGTGTGGGTGGAACAGGACTG
>JBAYGQ010000450.1:0-3120 GCA_041666585.1 Bacteroidota bacterium | reverse complement strand
TGATGACAGTCAAGTTATAAATATCTTAGCAAGTAAAAGTATTCACCCGCTTTATCCGATAAATGGACTAATGTTTGGAGTCAGAAAAATCAGTGATAACAGTTCAGATAGTTGGTTTAAAAATGTAGAATTAGCTTATTTTGAATATGAAGATGACGCAAAAGTAGAACAACAAATTGACAAATAAACGACCGCCTAACACACTATGCTCACCTGCTGGCTGAATTGCATTTAGCAGTATTTGCTCCCGCATTCACTTTGTCGTTCCACGACAGCGAATGCTCCCGCAAACCGCAGGTGCGCATAGACTCGGTCGGTTATTTGTAAGAGAAAAAAATGAAACAAGACTTCTACGTACTCCAACATTTATAACGAAAAAGAAATTTAAGGTTGATAACACTAAAGACACATATGAATTATAGTATGGAAAAGAAAGAAAAAACATTTAAGATATTAGCTATTGATGGTGGAGGAATAAAGGGACTATTTTCAGCCAAGATTATTCAACATTTTGAAGAGACCTACAATTGCTATATATCTGATTACTTCGATTTAATTTGTGGTACATCAACAGGAGGAATTCTGGCACTTGCATTATCCCAGAAAATCAAAGCATCTGAAATCTGTGACCTTTACGAAAAGAAAGGAAAAATAATATTTCCAAAACAACACCCTTTCATAGCAAAGTACAAACAATATGTCAAAGGAGGAAAATATTCTTCAAAACCCCTCGAAACAGCTTTGATAGAAACATTTGGGAATAGGTGCATTGGTGATAGTCATAATTTATTGTGTATACCTGCTTATTCAATAACTGATAGTAAAGCATGTGTCTTTAAATATGACCACAATGCTAATAACTCAGTACACAATAGAGATAACAGTTTAAAATGTGTCGATGTTGCATTAGCTACTAGTGCCGCACCAACTTATTTTCCGATTGTTGAAATGGGTGATAAAATTGGTAAACATTTAGTTGATGGTGGTGTATTTTCAAATAATCCATCTATAGTTGGCTTGATTGAAGCTATAAGATTCTTTGTTGGAACAGGAAAAGATTATACAAATGCAAAAATTCTTTCTATCAGCAGTTTAAAAAAACCTAATGGAGAATCGCATACAATCAATAAAAATAGAGCGTTTTTTGATTGGAAAGAAAAAATATTCGATGTTTTCACTGATAGTCAAGAAGAATTTCATTCATTTTTATTAAAAACTATTCATGAGTCTCAAGATTTACCATTTGAGTATTATAGAGTTCCTTCACCAATTATTCCCTCTGATCAAGTAAAATTTGTTCAAATGGACAAAGCAACTGATGAAGTAATTAAGTTTTTAATTAACAAAGGAAATGAAGTCGGTAATTCATTCAAAAACGATAAAGACATAAAACATTTCTTCGAAGAATATAAAACATTTAAAATCAAATAATATGGCAAACAGTCACAGTTTATTTCAAGTTTACAATTCGGCAATTAAATTACCTGATGCTGAAAGAGAATTATTAAAGCAAGCAAGAAATTCTCTTCGTAAACGAATGCAAGAAGTTTATGGAAAATTCTCAGAAGCAGAAAGAAAAACTCATTCTATTGAATTTCAAAGTCAAGGTTCTTTTGTAATGGACACAATTATTAAACCTCATAATGGTGAAGAGTTTGACTTAGATGATGGGGTTTATTTTCAAGGTAATTTAACCGAAGAACAAAGGCCGAATACAAAGATTTTTCATGATTTGATTATTAAAGCAATAGATAAAAATAATGAAATTGAAGAAATTGTTGACAAAGACACTTGTGTAAGAGTCAAGTATCAAAAGAATTATGGTAATCAAAATTTAAATTTTCACATTGATATTCCAATTTATTATGCAGAAAAACTTGAAACCCCTGAACTTGCACATAAAAAAGAAGGTTGGGTCGAGAGTAGTCCTGTAGAGTTTATTGCTTGGTTTGAAACAAAAGCCAAATCAGGTTTTGAAAAAGCTTACCTGTACGAATCATTAAAATATGCTGAGCCATATGAAAAATGGTTATCGGATATTAGAAAACAAGATTGCCAACTAAGACGAATTGTGAGATACTTAAAGGCTTGGGCTGATTTAAAAAAGGGAGAAATGCCATGTGGTATTATCATGTCAATTCTTGCTGCGAATAATTATTCTGAAAATGAGAGAGATGATATTGCTTTGAGAGATACTTTAACAAATATCAATACAACTCTAGAAATAAATGGATTTACATGTATTAGACCGACACCTAAATACGGCGAAGATCTTTTTGCTAAAAGTTCACTTACAGAGAAACAGTATTTTAAAACAGCATTAGAAAGTTTTATTGAATCTGCAAATTTTGCTATAAACAATCCTAATTACAAAGAATCATGCTTAAAATGGCAACGACATTTAGGTCATAGATTTCCATGTCACTTAGCAAAAGATGAAATTGAAGGAGCTATAGCCTATAACAATTCTCCAATTAAAAATGACTCATCTAGAAGTGCATTGAATGATTGATAACAACAAATTAGTTCATGAGATATTTGATGAGTTCTCTAAAATTGAAAGAGTTCGCATTCTAAGTGACTCTGATAAGAAAAAATTAAATATCCCAATAGCTATTGTTGCATGGGAAATTGAGACGGAGATTGATTTAGGAGGAACTTGTTGTGAATTTACATTTCATATTTCCTTTAAAAGCAGTTTCCCTCTTGATTTTCCAAAGATTTATCTATCTCCTTTGTCATATGAAAAAGCAAAATATCTGCCTCATATTGATTCAAATAGATTTGTATGTACATTTGATCCTGAAATCTGTTCAACAAATATATCTGAGCCATTAGGTATTGTAATTGAATGTTTAAAAAGGGCTAAGAAAATAATTCAACAAGGTATATTAAATACTAACCAGAACGAATACGATGAAGAATTTATAGCTTATTGGGAAGATAAATATGATTCTGCTGAAAAGAAACCAATTATAATCCTGTCACTAATTGATAAAAATACAGATAATTCTCCTTTAAAATTAATTTGTTTGGATAAAAATCCATATCTGTATGAATATATTTTACATTTAGATGATGACACTGCGAGACCATTTAAAAATTTTCTAACAGAAAATG
>JBAYGQ010000449.1:0-3124 GCA_041666585.1 Bacteroidota bacterium | reverse complement strand
CAAACCATACAAAATGCTTACGTGGTGCAATGAGTCGTGGGGGAATCAGTGAATAAAATAATTTTTGGCGATTTAATATTCTTGGCGCTATCCGGCCAATTCAACGTTATTGCTCATGGTTGTAATTGTTTTGTTACTATGGGTGCGGGGATTGCAGCGCAAATCAAAGATGTTTTCCCAGAGGCTTACGCTGCCGACCAATTGACAAATAAAGGAGATTTAAGAAAATTAGGGACGTTAAGTATGGGGGAATCAAAAACTTCTTCCGGAAATAAGTTATTAATAGTTAATTTATATACCCAATATATGTGGGGGAAGACAACTGAATTAGAAACACAAGATGACCGTTATGCCGCCATACGACAAAGTTTAAAATTACTTAATAAAATTGTAACTCCAGACGATAACATCGGATTACCAAAAATCGGCGCAGGTTTGGCGGGAGGAAATTGGGGGGTAATATCTAAAATTATTTATGAAGAGTTGCCGCAAGCGATTATCGTCGAATATAATAAGTAGAATAATAGTAGATAACAACATATGATTAAACCCATTCATAAATTTAACCACGGAAACTGCGTAACACTATGTCATCGCTGTAAAATAGTTATTTGTGATGGGCTATCTGATGATTTGATATGCCCCGATTGCGTAGATAAGTTATTAAAATTACAAAAGCTAACCGCACAACTTTTTGACATGTTGGAATCCGTGGAACTTTCAGATAATGAGACAGAGTTTCATCCCACAGTAATTAGATCGTGCCGGGTTCAAGATACCATTAAACTAGGGAAAATTGCCCCGGAGATTACTAAGATATTGAGAGAATAGTATTTTTATTTATATGGCGAAATATGACGTAGATAAATTGAAACCCGGCGACCGTGTTAGGGCATTAAATTTCCCGGCCATAATCGTGCAAGTGCATGAGCCTCAATGGGTTGACTATAAAACCGGGGCGTTTTGCCGGGAACTTTCTGGCGCGGATGTCCGTATGTTCGGGGATACAATGAATACATATGTAAAGGCAGAAGACATAGAATTGATTAGTAAAAGTGCAAAAAAATGTGTGCGATTTGGATGCGGTAATTCGATAACCGGAAATTCTCATAATATCGGCTGGGGAGAAGACTATTGCTCGTCAACCTGTGCGTTTCATGATAGATAAGTTAATAAACAAAATATAAAATAATATGAATAATACATCAAAACACTTTAAGGTTCACCAAAGGCGTTCCATTGTTGCGATTCAGAACCCTTTTCTTCGTATTCCGTTGGCATTACTCTTCGCGCCTATCGCACTGTTAATTTACGGGGCAGTGGGACTTGTACGCGGTCTGGATGACGCCCGGGGAGCTATTTATGGGGCAATTCTCGGTGAGCCTAAGAAATACAAAAACATACATTAAGATATATGCAAAATAATAACGACAATTTTCTGGCCAGCCAATGTAACCGACATACCGCAGGCGCGTGCTATAGCCTGACTTGCCTGCGGCGCGGCGGATATAAATCCGGGGATTCACCAATAGATTATAATATCGCTACGTGCGAACCCCACGAGATTTTAGAAGAGTTAAAAAAAAATTAAGAATAGATAGAAAAGAACTATAATTGCTCGACTATTTGTAAATTTAGATTCAAAACACTTGCGCCGTATCAGCCTAACGGTTTCTAGTGTGGATTATTAACACGGGCATTAAGTAATAACAATAGACTTTTTCCCGGGAAACCTATTTTGGGCTATATCTCGCCCCGTATTTTTCATTTTGGTATTTACTAATAATGGCTTTTCCCTAGATTTTTCAATTTTTTATATAGATAACCAATGAATTATATAATACTATGATTTACTTCTGGATAGTTTTTTACCTTGCTTATTTTATTTATCTGTTATGTAAGTAGAGAAAAGGAAATAATAATACCCGAAAAAGGTATTTTTGGTTAATTGCCACTCCGTTTTTTGACTTTTACTATTGGGTTAGATATAAGGATTGATAAATTTTGTATTTTTATTATATAGGAGATATGAATAGTATAGTAATAAAATAATAATAATAATAGTAATATGATAGTTTTTTTATCTTTTACCTATAGGGAATTGGATCGAGATGATTAAGGAGTCCAGTTTAATTGATTAGATTTCCTCATATTATCAATTGCAGACAACGGCTGTAGATTACTATAATGAAAACAGATTTTTTGTTGTTCCGGGTCGGTTAAGTCAAAATGCGAACAAGCGTGTATATGGTCGATATGCCAGAACGAACCATAGTTTTGCCATGTCATCTCCGAGGTAAAACGAGATTGTAAATGGTATTGTAGTTTTTCGGCGGAGCACCCCAATAAATCCTCCATATGTAGGCCAAATTTATTAAAATCCCTTAATCTTTTCTTTAAATTTTTTATAATTATTTTAGTAGTTCCTTTGGCGGTTTTATGTAGATTTTGCTTCCATTCTTTGGATCGCGCCATTTGATCATCTTGGTTGTTTAAATAATATTGTCGCCGCTTTTTCTTTTCGCAAGAATCACATTGAAATATTTTAGTTCCATCTTTAATCCGAAAACGATCAACGGGATAGAAAATATCACATTTTTTACACAGCCGAAATTCTGTAATATCGGTATGAAATTGCGTGAGCCCTTTTCTATATTCTAATTGGTACGGCGTTAAAGGGTTACTATTTTTTTGCAAAGTTATCAACATGTTTAGTATTTTGAGTTTATGTTTAGACGAATAAACATAGCCGAGATAATTATTAATTATTTTCCTTTGCTCTTTTGCTCCCCGAAGTTCTAGCGTAAAACACTTTCCGTTATCAATGTAACGTAGTGCGTTATTAATATTTAATATTTTTTTAAAAATTATAGGAATAACGATTCTTTGACTAGTTATACGGATAGATACGTGTTTAATATGTTGAGGGGAATCCATTATAGTATAAAATGTAGAGTTGGCATCAAGATACCCACCAAAATACCATTTTATTAAATTGTCATCTAAATGAATGGAATAGTCTAATATGTTTAATTGATTTTTTTGTATTTCAATTAAACTATTAAAATAATCTTTATTCCGAGCGTCTCTTTTAATTGGTTTCCCGGCATATCCTTCCCAGTTT
>JBAYGQ010000448.1:0-3124 GCA_041666585.1 Bacteroidota bacterium | reverse complement strand
TCCGCCACAGCAGGTCAGGTTGTTGAAGTGTACAATGCCGTAGGTCAGAAGCTTATCAGCAATACAACGCACGACGGACTGAATACTTTGCCGGTTGATGCAAGAGGAATGTTGATAGTGAAAGTGGGAGATCGTTTAGCGAAAGTGATATTATAAATATCTGTTAATAATTAAGGGGCTGTCAGGAATAGCATGACAGCTCCTTATATTTTTTTGTCGGCTTATTGATATAAGCAAGTTTGTTTATTATTTCCAAAAGGACTAGCGAGTCCTACAGAAATTAATGTATTTAAATTTAACCAACCAACTACAAACGCATTATTTAATGAATATCGGGGAGTCAAGAGGAGATTACAATCAATTAATTGAATCTATAGGGAAAGCTTTACAGGAAGCAAGAAGGCGTGCTGTAAAAGCAATCAATATCGAATTGTTAAGAGCAAACTGGGAGATCGGGAGATTCATTGTTGAATATGAACAGCATGGTAACGATAAAGCGGAGTATGGAAGCTTTTTATTGGAGAATTTGTCAAAAGATTTAAAACAAAGGTTTGGCAAGGGATTTAGCAAAAGTAATGTTTATTTAATGCGACAGTTTTTTATTAAATTTCCAATTTTCCAGACACTGTCTGGAAAATTATCATGGTCTCATTATGCGGAGCTATTAGGAGTATCAGACGATAATTCGAGAGATTTTTATTTGTTGCAGTGTGAAAAGGAGAATTGGAGTGTAAGAGAATTGAAAAGACAAGTAAACTCCTCTTTATTTCAGCGTTTAGCTTTAAGTAAAGATAAAGCAGGTATTATAGAATTATCAAAACAGGGAATTACAATAAATGAAGCCTGTGATCTTGTGAAAGATCCGTATGTATTAGAATTTCTCAGCATAAATGAAGAACTAAGGATGACAGAAAGTTCTCTGGAGCAAAGAATTATTGATAACCTTCAGGTCTTTTTGCTGGAATTAGGCAAAGGATTTTCATTCGTTGGGAGACAATATAGGATTACCATAGGCAATGACCACTTTTATGTTGATTTGGTTTTTTATCACAGGATATTAAAGTGTTTCGTTCTTATTGATTTGAAAACAAGGCATGTTAAGCATTATGACATAGGTCAGATGAACTTGTATCTCAATTATTTTAAAATAGAAGAGAATACTGAAAATGATCATGCTCCAATAGGAATTGTTCTGGGTGCTGACAAAAATGATATATTAGTTGAATATGCAATAGGAGGAATTTCAAATAACATCTTTGTTTCGAAATATCAACTATATTTGCCAGATAAAAAGGTACTTGAGAATAAAGTAAAAGAACTGATGGCAGAATAATGAATCGCAATAGTTGATATACGCCACATGTATTTTTTTTATTTTAATATAATTACAATTAATATACGAGAAAAATAAATTATTTATCACAACATTTAAAATTAACAAATATGAGAAAAATTACTTTTTTGAAAACCATGCTGGCAGCGGTGATGTTGTTGGTTGGGAGTTCAGGGCTATGGGGGCAAGCAACATTGCCTTTTACTTATGACTTGGGAAAACCTACAGCAGTTACCGGACTAACGCAAACAACGCTTGGTACCGATTATTCGGCTTCACCTAAAATGAAATTTGACACTTCCGGTGATAACTTGATACTTTTTTTCAATGCAATACCCGGAACATTGTCATACAATCTTAAATGGAATCAGAGCGCTGCTGCTGCAAGATTTCCTGGTGATTTTGTATTGCTGGAGTCGGCCAATGGAACTGATTATACTGTAGTTCAACAATATAATTCAACAGCCGGACCTGCATTGGCAAATGGAACTGTAGTGTCGGAGACGATTACAACCCTGTTGACTACAACCCGTTATCTGAAATGGGAATATACTACTAAATCAAATGGGAATATCGCTTTGGGATTAATCAGTCTCACTGAAGGTGTTTCTGAAAATACAGTTAAAACACCTATGATTAATGTATCAGGAAATATGAAAACTACTGATACCTATTTTAATAGTGCTGAGATCTCTTTGAGTTCAAATACGGCTGATGCCGCTGTTTATTATACTACAAACGGAACTGAGCCAACAGTAGGAAGTACATTATTTACTGCTCCTTTTACTATTACATCCACAACGACTGTTAAAGCTTTTGCTGTTAAAGCAGCGATGGACAATAGTCCGGTGGCTGAAAGAACCATCACGATTGTTCCTCCAGCTACCGCAACTGTGCCATATACCGAGGCATTCAACAATTCGCTCGGCGATTGGTACGCTTATCAGGTGGCCGGAGCAAAACCCTGGGTTGCTTCAGCGAATGGAGCTTATGGAAATGGAATTGGCGGTGGCGATGTGGAATCATGGCTGATTTCTCCTCTGTTTACTTCACCGTTGGCAGGATTGGCTTTCTCGTTTAATTATGCTTCTAAGTACATTGGAAATCCAATATCGGTGAAAGTGTCACAAAACTACATCGGTTATGGTAGCCCGACTGCCGCTACATGGACCGAACTGACTACCATAGCTGCACCGACTGTACGTGATGACGCATATACTGTAAAAGCTTCGGGGGATATCATTGCTCCTTTGTCAGGTAATCTCCATTTTGCTTTGGTATATGATTATATTTCCGGTGACTATTCCGACTGGCGGATTACCAATGCCAGCCTGGTTGTAGCGCCGGCACCCAATACACCGACAATCACCATTACCGAAGTTAACATGCCGGCATTCAAAGCCATCGTTGGGAGAAAAGATACTGCTGACATTCATGTCAGTGCTGTCAACCTGACAGCTGATGTTAGTCTGGTGATTTCAGGTACCGATGCTGCGAAGTTTGCCGTATCACCTGCTACGCTTGCGCATACAAGTGGAACAGTTGCCGAGACTCTGGTGCATGTGATCTATCAACCGGATGTTGCCGGAACGCATACTGCCACATTAACAATATCAAGTGCAGGTGCTACTTCTAAAGTGTATGAATTGTCGGGAACAGCATTTGTTGCCACAGGCGCCGGTACGGTCGACAGTCCTTTCACGGTGGATGACGTAAAATCCCTGAACAATGCTCTTGCTGCAGGTCCGAAATACTGGGTGGCCGGTTATATCATTGGTGTGCCATCGGCAG
>JBAYGQ010000447.1:0-3131 GCA_041666585.1 Bacteroidota bacterium | reverse complement strand
TTCTCCTGCTAATGGTTCTCAGGGACTTCAATCACTGTATTATTATGCCGGACAAAATATCGGAACCGATTCTGCAACTCAGACTGCAAATGCAAACGGTTTTGTTGGTGGTAATCCACGAAATGAAAACCTTTATTCTTTTACATGGAGCGACAAGCGTGAGTCAAATTCCACTTACCTTACAGGTAAAGTTACAAGCAGTTTGACATCTTGGATGTCTTTACTTGCTGATGTCCGTTACGAATCCACAACCGGTACATCTCTTAATGCCGGAGTTCAGAACGGTGCTTTACGCACAACAACTCAATTGAAAGATATTAACAAGTTGCAGAATTATTACGCAACTACAAACGGAACTGCTGATATGACCAATAAACAATTATTAGCTAATGTTCTATTGACTTTCAGATTAACTGATCAATTAAGTTTAACGGCAAATTATAAATACCGTTCAATTGATCAAACAGCCAGTTCAAATATTGATTTAAAAACAGGTTCCAATAGCTTCACTCTTGGAGCAGGCTCCGAGTCAGATTTTACAAATTTCGTAGTTCGGAACGTTGCAGAAGAAATTAAATATAAAGCTATAACTAATACAATATCACCTCAGTTGGTTTATACACCTTTCAGCTTCCTGAATGTTAGAGCAGGATTGACCTATATTATTCATACTCCAACTTATACAGAAGATGGTGATGATCTCACTATGTCTTCGAAGCAGACTAAAACTATGAGTCCTTTTTTCAGCATTTTTTACAAACCGATTGACATGCTCCGAATTCGTGCTAAATATGAACTGACTCAGAATAGTTCATTTTATGGAGCAAACTTTGCCGATACTTATCAAAATAATGTTTTCGGCACTGTCGGTGCCGTTTATACAGGTGCTGCACCTCAATTCAATCGTTTGGTTCCCGATACAAAAAACACTCTTAGCTTCAGTGCAGATATCGACCTTACAAAGGAATTATTTGTAAGTCTCGGTTATAGGATGGAATCAAGCAAAGGTGATTTGTTGCCGGGCTATGATTATTATAATAGCCAGCTTTCTCAGGCTTCCGCTACTGTTACGACCACTCCGTACAAAATGAAAGGAGATATGAACTTGAAAACAAAACTCAGTTCTATCAATGCAAGTGTACGCTATATGTTTAACGAAAATTCTGCAGTGCAGGTTACTGCAAATTACAGCAAAAATCAGTGGTCTATACCTTTCAGCGGTGTTTCGGCAATCTCGGATAACTCGGGTACAATCGGCGTACTTATTCCGCAGGGAACCGGTCCATTCGGAGATAATAAAACAGTCTTGATAGACCAGGACATTACTGACATGTACATTGATGCTACCTTGTTATTTTCTATATCAGATGATATGAAATTAACTTTGGGTGCATCATTTTTGAGTTCAACCGGTGGAGGAATTATTACACCTGATAATAATCAGCTAAAGACAATCACTGCAACAGCAACAGCATATCCAATACCTAATCCTCGTTTGGACGACCCTTGGGTTGGCGGACCGTATTCATCTATGAATATTCATGCCAATGCTCATTACCAGTTTACAAAAAATCTTGGTGCCGGATTAGACTATCAGTATGTGATGTTTAATGAAAAAATTGAAGGCACTTATGTAGGATACGGTAACTTTGCAGGACATTTATTCAGAGTAGGTATTAATTATAATCTGTAAAAAACTGAATGAATTTTTCTGAAATAAGTTAACAGAACTAAAATTCTAAAAAAATCCTCAATAGCTCATAGTTATTGGGGATTTTTATTTTAGTCAAATGTAGTCAGATTTAAATAATGAGAAAGTAGGAGCGAACTCCTTTCTTCCTTTGGTATTTATGAATGCTGTGTGATTTTTTTCCGCAATTCCTTTTTTTCGGAATTAATCTTTTTGACTTTCAGGATTTGCTCTCGGACAGCTTTAGGTTTGCGACGTGTTTGTCTGCGGATTTTTTCCGAATCGGATTTTTCTTTTTTAAGTCGTAACTGCTCTTTCTTTTCAATTTTTTCGATAAGAAGTTTCACAGCCAACTCGCGGTTTTTGCTTTGAGTGCGATAGACTTCGCATCTGACGGTCGTACCTGTGGGGATGTGCTTCATTTGCACGCAGCTAGCAACCTTATTCACATTCTGTCCGCCTTTACCTCGTGAACGAATGAATTTCTCTTCAATATCTTCCGGTTTTATTATTATCTCCATTCATTAAAAGTCGCATAAATCCAGAAAATATTGGATAGGGGAGTGGAACTGAGGTTCAAAGTTTCTTATATTTTACTTCAATTCTATCAATACTTCTTTTACTGGTGAGTTTGCCTTCTGTTTTTCTGTGATGTGTAGAGCATAACCAGACACCGTTTTCAAGTTTATCGGAACCTCCTTTTTGATGAGGAATAATATGCGCCCCTTCAATTGTTTCAGAACATTTTATTTGGGAAATAGATTTGGGTAAGCCTTTTATATGATTTATTTCACACACTCTTTTAATTGGTCTTAAACTTCTATTTAAAGATGCATTTCTTTTAAATAGTGGTTTTGAAGGATAGAGCCACAAAAACAAATCCCAGCTTTTATCTATTATATCATTAATATCTTTTTCTTTGAATTTCCGTGCAAGTCCTATATAGAAAATATTACCTCCTATGTTTTCAGTGTTGATGTGTTTCTTTAAAACCTTAGTCATACCCCAAGATTGTTCAATATTATCGAGTTCTGCTAAGAATTCATTATTGTCTTTTGTTTTTATTCTTTTTCTTTTTGCTTTCTCTGATTTATAATAACACAAATAGTTTTCATCTCTATATTGTGAAGTATCTGTAATAATCTTTCTGAATTTTTGATAATCAAAGTTCTTGGAAAAAAAAGTCATCATTATTGGAGAATATCTAATCACAAAAAGTAAGTAATTTATTTTATCTTTTTTGAAATAAAGGTATCCGGTTCGATAGTCATTATGCCTATTTCTGTCTGCTTTTTGAAAATAAGAAAAAGCTAAATCCAAAATTAGATACTCATCTCTGTTATTAACTTTTCTACAGATAGCTTCCCTACCAATTTTTTCAGATACGATTTCTACTATTTTGTCAACTATTGCAGGTGTTTCCATTTTGTATGTCATTTCA
>JBAYGQ010000446.1:0-3133 GCA_041666585.1 Bacteroidota bacterium | reverse complement strand
TTCACTAATAAAGGATTATATGCAACCACTCCACCCGTCATTACCACTCTGCCTTCAAGAGAATCCATTTCAAAAACTCTTTTTACGACAGAATAGAATAAACCTTTTGCCAAATCCCTAACTTTTATACCTTTTCGAATATTTTCCAGAACTTCAGTAGCAGAAAATACTGTGCAATAGCTTCCGATTTTCACCGGTTCAGTGGATGTTTCCGCAAGTGCGTTCATTTCTTCTAAAGGTACATCGAGTCTCATAGCCATTTCTTCAAGAAAAGCACCGGTTCCTGCCGCACATTTTCTGTTCATTTTAAAACTTGTCCGTTTTCCGTTGCTGTCCAATTTTATAATCTTATTGTCTTGTCCGCCTATATCAATAATACTAATAGCTTCACTGAAATAATGATAACAGCCCTTTGCATGACAACTGATTTCAGTTTTATTAAAATCGGCAAATTCAACATTTAATTTTCCGTATCCTGTTGAAACGGTTCTGCAAATATTTTCTGATTCTAATTCTGCCATTTTCAAAGAGTCGTCAAGGCACTGTTTCGCTGTATTTGCAAAATCAGACCCGGACTTTCTAACCGAATATCCGAGAATTATTTTTTCATCATCGATTAAAACTACTTTTGTCCGTGAAGACCCAATATCTATACCCGCAAAAACAAGTTTTTTATTCATCGAAAAGTTCATCCTCAAAATTATCTGCACGTTTTGTATAAATCACTTTGAATTTTTCTAGTGTTTCAATCATACACTCATTGCAATCCGAACTGCAATCGGCAAGATAGTCTTCAACTTTAACTTCGAATCCCAAAGACTCGTACTGCTCAACAAAATCATTTAAACGGGATTCATCCGTAATGTTTTTTTTCTCCCAATCTTTTGTATTTTTTGTCATAAATTTATTTTAAGAAAAGGATACTCGATTGTGCGAGTATGACAATTTAAAAAATATCAAAACAAATCGTCAAGGTCGTCGCCGCTATCCGGCATTTCACCATGCTTCTGCAAATACTGTTGAATAAGTTCACTTTCTCTTTTTGAAAATAAAGGATCAGCTTCATGGATAAAAAACTTTGCTTCTTTTCCTTCATTGAAAAAACCGAGCAAGGTATCCTGCATATTGTCAGAACCTTTAATCAGAAAGACTTCTTTCTCCGAGTTAAGTAATTGAATAACACCTTCTTCGGACTTGATTTTTTGAATATTTTCTGTATTGAATTCAAAATATTTTTCGGGTGGATATGGATTTTGTCGAATTCTCATTCTTAAGTTACATTGAAGACATCTTCTTGTTTCCGACTTTGCAGAATCATCATCATAGCAAAATTCTATCTGCCCGAAGTTTGATTTTCTGTTTTGGGGAACTTCCATTTTTTGGGGAATTCTGCCAAAGCTGTAAAAATCAGCAATTTTTCCGATTCTTGAATCGAAGATAATTTCCGGCTTTTCATCTCCGCTGATAACACCGTCTCCTCCGACAAACAAATCAATCTCTCTTGCCGCCTGTTTTGCGGCACCGATTGCATCAATTACAGATTTAGGTCCCGAAACAACGTCGCCTCCGGCAAACAAGCCTTCTATACTTGTTTTATATGAACCGAATTTAGTTTGAATCAAACCTCTATTTATTAAATGATTCTCTTCAGAAGTCAGCGTAGTTAAGTCTATCCCCTGTCCTATACAGAAAATCACAGAATCTGCAGAGATGTATCCTTTTTCAGATTCATCATATTGCGGAGAAAAGTTTCCTTTGATGTCAAAAACACTTACACACTTTATCAAATTTAATTTTATATGCCCGTTATCAGTAACATTATTAATACCCCAACTATTATTAATGATAATACCTTCTTCAAGTGCTTCATCAATTTCCTGTTTATATGCAGGCATTTCATCTCTCTGTTCAAGGCATATCATAGTTGTTTTAACAGCTCCGAGTCTTAGTGCAGTTCTTGCGGCATCGCTAGCAACGTTGCCTCCGCCTACAACAATAACTTCTTTCCCGGAAAAATAAGATTGTGATAATTTTCCCTTTGCAACAGATGCTAAAAATTCGACACCATAAAAAATACTTTCGCATTCCGGTATTTCAATTTGCAAACGTCTGCTTATTGGCAGACCTGAAGCC
This sequence comes from Bacteroidota bacterium, assembly GCA_041666585.1. Lineage (GTDB taxonomy): Bacteria > Bacteroidota > Ignavibacteria > Kapaibacteriales > UBA2268 > JBAYGQ01. The sequence goes on along the minus strand of JBAYGQ010000446.1, from coordinate 1,000 downwards.
AGATAAACAGCATCGGAGCCGTTTTCAAGCAAAGATGATATTGAGATTTTATCTCCGATTTTTGTATTATATTTAATCTCCATTCCGCTTAGTAAAAGCCAATTCAGGTCTTTGAGTAATGATTCTTCCGGAAGTCTGTAGCGTGGAATTCCGTATCTTAGCATTCCGCCGGGTTTTTCTTCCTTTTCGTAAACAATAACTTTGTGTCCCTTTAGTGCAAGATAAAATCCTGCTGTAAGCCCTGCCGGACCTGCACCGATAATTGATACTTTTTTTCCGCTGTCTTTCATTATTTGCGGTGGAGCTAAAACAGAGTTAGACATTGCATAATCTTTCGCTCCACGGATATTTATTGCTCCCGAAAGGTTATTCCTTCTGCATTCAACTTCACAGGGATGAAAACAAACTTTTCCTAAAGAATGAGGAAATGACAGTTTCGAAGAAATTACTTCAGCAGATGCCTGCGGATTTCCTTCGGCAATAAATCTAAGATATGCGGGAATGTCTGTATCTCCCGGACAATTCGTCCTGCATGGGAGATAATCTAAAGTTTCTTTCAGTCTGGGTTTCCTTTTATCCTGAATCGCCCCTGTGGGACAGACTTCAACGCAGGCACCGCAGAATCTGCAGTCCGATTCTGACAAATGCTTTCCGCCTACTGTTCCGACAACAAGTTTTCCGTTATTAATAACGGCACCCAAAGCATATACATTTCTCAACTGCTGGCAGGCTCTTACACAACGTCCGCACGAAATACACAAATTATAAACTCTTATAAACAAACCTTCGTCTTCAATTCTTGGGATACCCAAATGATGATATTTTGGAGTTTCCGGTGCAATTCCGATATAATCTGATAATCGCTGTAGTTCGCAGTTACCGTTCAGTTCACAGCATCTTTCATTAAGTACGACACTGTTTGAGCAATCGGCAGAAAGAGTCAAACATCCTGAACGCTGATTGCAGGTTAAGCATGAATGGGGATGCAGTGCCATTATCG
>JBAYGQ010000445.1:0-3134 GCA_041666585.1 Bacteroidota bacterium | reverse complement strand
TTTAATTCATATATTCCTGCTAATTTTATGAATAGAATTATTGCTTTTTACAGGAATCTTATGAAATATTTATTTTTTGTATTAGTGATTATTGTAATTCAAAGTTTTTCGCTTCAAGCACAGAGTAAAACAGATACAATCAGGGTCAAACACTCCGACTATTTCATTGGTGAGAAAGAGTACGACACGGGAGAAATAGAATATCTTTTAAAAATGAATTCTGCTTCTGCAGATTACATTAACTCTTCCGGTACCTATAATACTTTAGGCTGGTGTTCCTTAACATTAGGTGTTTTGCTAACCTATTCCTTTGTTTCAGATACATATCATGACGTAAAAAGTTTCGGTTATGTAACAACAGACAAGCGTTTTTATCTATTTGGGGGCAGTGCCATAGCCGTTGATATTTTAACTGTGCTATTGTTTTCCAGTAGCAGTACCTACTTCAATAAAGCAATTAGAGCTTATAATCGAAATATCAAGAGTAGTTCAAGCTTAGAGAATGAATTTCAGTTGAATTTTTCTTTGAATAAAATTACTTTGAACTATAGATTTTGAATTAATATTGTTCCCTTCGGCAGGCTCAGGGAACCGACGAATCCGCTCATTGAACTTGTCGAAGGGAACTGGATGTGAGGACCTGAGCGGTGAAGTGGAAGAAATTAAAAGAATTAATCTTACAATTTAGATTCCGGGATGCTATACCTTAATAGCTTCAAAAAAGAGATTTCTGTTTATTAAATATTAAAATGATGAAGATAATAAGAATTATAATACTTAGTATAACTTTAGCATTGTGCCTAAACACTTTGCTAATCTCTCAGGAATTTGAGATTAATGTTGATACAAATATTACTTTCCAAAAAATAACAGGATGGGAGGCTACATCTTTTATTATCTCACAGTGCAATCCAGATTATAATATAATAAGGGATTCTGTAATTAAAAAAGCCGTAAATGAAATCGGAATAAATAGAATCAGACTTGAAATTCGCAGCGGTGTTGAAAACAGTATTGATTATTATAAAATATGGAAAGACAACGGATGCCCAAGTGGAACTGATACCAATTATCTGGCTTGGAGGGCAAGCAGATATGCAACTGTTAACGATAATAATGATACAACAATAAATTGGAACGGTTTTCAATTTACTGATTTCGACGAAAAAATCGAGAGTATTGTTCTTCCTATGCAAACAGAATTATTAAAAAAAGGTGAAAAGCTGTTTATCAACGTTTGCTATGTTGCTTTTACCGGACAGATTAAACAAGGTATTTATATTCATGATAATCCGGATGAATACTCTGAGTTCGTACTTGCAACTTATATACACATGAAAGAAAAATATAATCTGACACCTGATACATGGGAAGTTGTTTTAGAACCTGATAATGTCAGCCAGTGGAACGGAACAAAGTTAGGTCAGGCTATTGCAAAATCCGCCGAAAGACTGTTAAAAAATGGCTTCAAACCGCGCTTTGTAGCACCTTCAAATACAAACATGACCAACGCAATTAAATATTTTGATGATATGATTAAAGTCAACGGTGTTATTGAAAATATTGAAGAACTATCATATCACCGATACGGAGGTGTCAGCCTGCAAAGCTTGACTACGATAGCCGACAGAGCCCGCCAATACAATATAAATACTTCGATGCTGGAATGGTGGTTCGATAATTCTACATTCAGAGTTCTACATGAAGATTTAACAATAGGTAATAATTCTACTTTTCAGGAGGCAGCTTTATCCGGTTTATTTGATATTACAAAAATATCCCCCGGAAATTATTCATATAAAATAAACGGTATTACTGAGTTTAACAAAATATATTATAATTTATTCCGACCAGGAGACATCAGAATCATGGCACAGGCTAATAATACAAAACTGAAACCTGTTGCTTTCCGTAACAAATCAGGTATGCTTTCCTTTGTCATTATTGCTGATACTACAGGAAATATTAAAATCAAGCAAGTTCTTAACGGAAACTATATTATTTCTTTGTATAATCAGGATTTTAGTAAAAGATTCACAACTCAGACTTCTTCTATGAATAATGAACTATCGTTTTCTTTGAAAAATACCGGGCTTGTTAGTATAAAACAAATAGACAGCATAACTGATGTTTCTGAACAGAATTTTTCAACAGATTTTTCAGTTTATCCCAATCCTGCATCCGGTATAATAACAATCGCAGGATTTTCAGGAAATGCAAAAATATTCGATATTATGGGATGTGAGGTCTGGAGCGGAGAAGTAAAGGAAAATGCAAAAATAAATATTGAAGCAATAAACAGCGGAATTTATTTTCTGAAAATGATTAATTTACAATCGGGAAAAATCAGTATCTTAAAAATTGTAAAAATCTGAAAATATGTTATTAAAAATAATTGTAGTGCCTTTGCTTTTGCTCTGTTCTATACTGATGAACAGGGCTTTTGCACAGACAATATTGTTTACAGAAAATTTCGAGGATAATAATTTTGCATCCCGCGGATGGTACGATGCACCGAAAGGGACAATATCCACAACCGAACACATCAGCGGCAGTTCTGCCTGCTTAGAGTGTAAGTTTCTGAAAGGCAAAACCAATTGTGCAGGAGGAACTCCGAGCAGAAGGCTCTTTACAGAAACCGATGAACTTTATGTAAGCTATTGGGTGAAGTACAGTGCGAACTGGGAAGGCTCAAACAAGCCCTACCATCCTCATGAATTCAATATTATGACAAATGCAGACGATAAGTATGTAGGTCCCGCGATTACGCATCTTACTCTGTACATTGAGCAGAACGAAGGAAGACCTCTCTTGGCTCTTCAGGACAGCAAAAATGTTGACCAGAACTGCATTCTGCAGAATAACAACAACTTTATCGGATGCAACGGAGATTTCAACAGCTATCAGTTTACTGAGAACAGGTCGGTTGCCGCATGCAACGGAATAGTCGGTGGATATGACCGAAGGGACTGCTTCAATTATGGTGGAGGATACTATTACAGCGCAAGAGTGTGGGACTGCGATTCTGTCTATTTCCGTGATGAGCAGGGTGCTTATTATAAAAACGACTGGCATCATGTTGAAGCATACTTTAAACTAAACAATATCGTCGCGGGTAAGGGCATTCCGGACGG
>JBAYGQ010000444.1:0-3144 GCA_041666585.1 Bacteroidota bacterium | reverse complement strand
TCATCATCCTTAGGATATTTTAATTTCGATTCGACAGATGAAGATTCAGATTACAATGATTTAAACGGCAAAACAACCATAGTAGCACAAGCTGTGAATGCGGCTGTTTCACGAGGTGTAGTCTGTGTTACAGCGGCAGGGAACAACGGACCCTTGTCCGGTACAATAATCAGCCCCGGTGATGCTGACAGCGTTATAACAGTCGGTGCTGTTTTGACAGATGGAGTTACTCCGGCAAAATTTACTTCAAGAGGTCCGCGCTCGGATTCTAAAAGAAAACCCGATGTCGCGGCACAGGGTGTTCAGGTGATTAGTGCTTCCGCACAAAACCCAATAGGATATATAGAAGCAAACGGTACCTCTCTGGCGACACCCTTGATTTCAGGCTCAGTCGCATTGATTTTATCCGTGTTTCCGGAAATGAAACCTTATGAAGTCCGTCATATGCTCTATAAATGCGGCTCTCAGTCCACTTCTCCTGATGATACTCTGGGTTATGGTATACCTGATTTATTAAAAGGGTTGTTATTACAAGGTATTATTTTAACTACTCCTTTAACTTATCCGGTTCTTAACTATCAGAGAATTTCAGCAGGAGTCAAATCTAGTGCAAATATTAAAAATGTTCATTTGTATTTAAGTTTTGCCGGTAGCGGAAATTATTTGCAGTATCCTATGTATAAATCTTTCAGCACAGATATCTTCTCAGCCGATGTTCCCTTACAAAGGTTTGGTTTTCAGTCTGTATTTGCATATATAATAGCTGAGGACAACAAAAGTACCCGAAGATATCCTTATGATTCTACTAAATATTTTGAAATAAATCCAAATGAAAAACGAATTCCATGCGGTATTGATTTTGCTGAGCTTACCGATATTGCCAAAACATCCGGTACAACGTACATCTATCCATCTATTGTATCAAGAAATGATAAATATGTTAACCTTGTTCTGCAGTTAAAAAAGAAGAGTTCAACTATTATTAATATTTTCAATTCAATAGGTCAATTGTTGAGTTCAGTTGATTTACCTGAGAGAGAAGAAGGTATTATTTCATTTCCGTTAGACATTTCTAAACTTCCAATAGGCGTTTATTTTGTTCAGGTGCATCTCACCGATTCAATTGAAAACACTAAGTTTATGATAGGGGATTAGTTCACTTCAAACCTACTGTATTTAAAATATTCAATTGTTTCATTCTTCTATTAGTCTCAATTACAGTCAAAATTTCAATGTATTTTCCTCATTTTGAAACAAACTGATTTTGAAAACGTAATACTCAGAGTTATTTCAATTAGAGATTTTTAGAAAGATTACGGTGAACAATGTCCTTAGGGAAAAAAATAATTTTATATATTATATTTTTAGTTTTTACTATAAATTTAACATTCGGATTAGAACCTTTGGCCTCCGATAATAGCAGTCTCGGCGGTGTTGTGATGTCTATGGAAACATCTGAAACTTTGATAGGTGCAAGTGTTTTTATCAAAGGGACAAAATTAGGTTCATATACTAATAAAAACGGTTTCTTTTCAATCAAAAACATACCTCCGGGTGAAAGAACTGTAATTATATCTTTTCTCGGATACGAAAAACTCGAAACAAAAATCAATTTTAAAATTAAAGAATCTATTCAGAAAAAATTCTATCTGAAAACCTCCTCAATAAAAACTAATGGAGTTTCTGTTGAAGCTGAAAGGGAAATCGAAAAACGTGAAATAACAATCAGCAAAGTGAATATCCCTGTCGAACAGTTAAAAGAAATAAGAATTGGCGGTGAGGCTGATGTTTTCCGCTCATTGCAGTTTCTTCCCGGAATTCTCACTTCATCTCAGATTTCAAGCGGATTGTTCGTTAGAGGTGGTTCTCCCGACCAAAATTTGGTTTTGGTTGACGGTACTGTTGTGTATAACCCAACCCATCTTTTCGGTTTTATTTCTACTTTTAATTCTGACGCAATTAAAGATGTCGAACTTATCAAAGGCGGCTTTCCTGCCGAGTACGGAGGGCGATTATCTGCTGTTCTGAATATGACACAGAAAGACGGAAACAGAAATGAGATACACGGTCTTGCTTCTATCGGAGCATTATCATCACGTCTTTCTTTGGAAGGTCCTATCGGTGACGGTTCATGGTTTATCGGCGGACGCAGAACATACCTTGAAGTAGTGAAATTATTTATTCCAAATGATCCTGAAGCTCCATTACCCGACTTTAACTTTTATGATTTGAATGCAAAGATAACTCAAAATTTCGGTGAGTCAGATAAAGTATCTTTAAGCGGATTTATGAGTGCAGACGCTCTTGAAATGGGCGGCTACGGAATGACGATGGATCTGGATATCGGCAACAGGCTTGGTGCTTTGAAATGGACTCATATTTTCGGCACTGATTTATTTTCTTCACTTATTTTAAGCGGTAGCCATTACCTGAATACATTTGCCGGCGACCAGTCAGGCTATAAGTTTTTGATTGATAATACAATTACAGACTATACGCTTAAAGGTTCTCTTGAATGGTTCACCTCAGAAGATTTGACGCAAAAATTCGGATTTGAAGTTACGAATTACACTTTCGGCTACCTTCAGAACTTTACCGGGAACACTGATTCTACTCAGCAGGGATCAAGCGGAGGTTCAACTAATTTAACTATTCAGGACTGGAATTACAGCATATTCGGACAGGTAAATTATACTCTGATTGAGTTGCTTTCTCTGCAAATGGGAGCCCGTGTCGCTTACTGGGATTTGAGCAAACAATGGATGTTTGACCCCAGAATTGCGGTACGTTATCAATTCCAGTCGAATGTCGCAATCAAAGCTGCTTTTGGGATTTACCACCAGAATTTAAAATTAGCTACACAACCTGATTTTTCTTTCTTCGATACCTGGCTGCCGACCGATAATTCAATACCTGCAAGCAGATCTTTGCACTATATCTTAAGTGTTGAGACCAATCCTTTCGATGGCTATACTCTTGATTTCGATTTATATTATAAAAAAATGTATAATGTTACCGAACTAAATACAACTGCTCTTAAGGGTGAAGTTGTTGCGGATATGTTTTATGTTGGAAATGCTGATGCCTACGGATTTGAAGTTTTTATACAGAAACGTGCAGGCAGATTAACAGGCTGGCTCGGAT
>JBAYGQ010000443.1:0-3153 GCA_041666585.1 Bacteroidota bacterium | reverse complement strand
TGCCAGATGGATATTAAAATTGACGGACTTCCGATTGATATAATGACACGTGCCTTGGAACAGGCAAGACAAGGCAGAATGCATATACTCGGCATTATGCTCCAGACTATACCTGAACCGAAAAGTGAACTATCACCTTATGCTCCGAGATTTACTGTTATGAAAATACCTACCGATACAATTGGTGCGGTGATTGGACCCGGCGGTGAGAATATCCGCGGTATTGTAAAAGATACGGGTACTGAAATTAACATTGAAGATGACGGTACGATTATTATTGCCGCTACTTCCCAGGAAGCCAGCGACCATGCACGCAGACTGATTGAAAGTATAATTAAACGTCCTGAAGAAGGCGAGATTTATATTGCAACTGTTAAAGAAATAATTGAAGGCATGGGTGCTATTTGCGAATTTATGCCTAAAAAATCTGGACTACTTCATATTTCTCAGATTTCGCATGAAAGAACACTGAATGTATCCGATGTTTTAAAAGTCGGAGATAAAATTGAAGTAAAACTCGTGGAAGTTACTAATGACGGCAAATTCAGACTTAGCAGAAAAGCTCTTATTCCATTAGCTGACGGCTCTATGCCGCCTCCTGAAGAAAAAAGAAGACCTTCACCTTCAAGATATAACGACAGGGATAGAGGCAGAGGCGGACCACCTCCAAGAAGACGCAATGACTAAGTCAGGAATATAATAAAAAAAAAAGAACAAACTCTATAACTAAGCTCCGGAACTATCTTTTTGGAGCTTTTTTTTTATTTACTATCAACTTACTCCGAGGATAATTCTTTTATATAAAAATAATTGACGGACAGGCTTTTGACAAAGGAGAGTTCCTTCAGGTCAGGAGGTCAGAACCTTTTAATGTGTTTGAATTGAAAATCTGAAATAAAATATTCACTTTGAAATTACGTTTAAACCTTTAAATTAAGGAATCGTTATGGAATTACAAACAGACACAATTTTAAAAATTAATGCTTTACCTCAGGAATTGTTTGATGAGGTTAGTGATTTCGTAGATTATCTATACAGTAAGCATAGAATAGAGCCGAATGTTGAATACGATAGAGTAGCTGAAGGCTGTATGTCGGACTATTTGGCAAATTTAATAGATTACGAAAATAGTCTGGCTGAAGGAAAGGTACGATGGTAGAAGTTCACCGGGGTGAAATTGTATTAGTGGACCTGAACCCTGTCATCGGTACCGAGCAGGCTGGAATCAGACCTGCAGTTATAGTTCAAAACGATAAAGCTAATCGGGTAAGTCCTCATTCAATAATTGTACCGTTAACATCTAAAATTCGTAATGCAATTCTTCCATCTCACGTATTTATTGGTTCAGGTACTTGTCCACTAACACCAGATTCTGTTGTTCTCTACGAACAAATCAGGGTTATTGATAAACGCAGAATAATTAAAATTCTCGGAGAACTGCCACCACACATAATCAATAAATTAAATACTTCACTTTTAGCAATTCTGAATCTATAATAACAGAAGAAGACTAAATTCAAGAAGGGTTGCGATGTTTACGTCGAAATGACTGACGGACAGGCTTTTGCCAAAGGAAAGTTCCTGCAGGTCAAAAGGACAGAACCTTTTAATGTGTTTTGAAATAAAAAATTACCTTCTATTTTTATGCCAATCAAAGAATTAACTTGGATTTATAAGATATAATTTGTAGTTTAATCTAACAATTTGATAAGTAATTATTTTTTTACTATTGAAAGAGGTGTGCCATGAGGTATTCATTCTATAAATTATCATTTATTTTTGTTTTAGCTTTGTATCTGTTGTCAGGATGCGAAGAGCAAAATCCTATAAATCCGATTCCGACTCAAAATAATAATACAAATCATTATATTGTTGTTTTGAAAACAGCCGGTAACGGCATCCAGAGCGTTGAAGCCGCAAGAAACGATGTTCTCGCTTTTGCCGGTAATTATAATATCAGCGAAGCGGATATGGGACATTTATATAATGCAGTTCTCAAGGGTTTTTCTGCAGATTTAACTGCAGAGCAGGTAAATAAAATGAGCAAAGACCCTCAAGTTGCTTTCGTAGAGCAGGACCAGCTTATGTACATTGTCGGACAGCCTGTTGTTGAAGACAATAATCCGAAAACTATTTTAGCTCAAACTGAACCATGGGGAATCACAAGAGTAGGCGGACCCAGCACGGCAACAGCGTTTGCACGTGCATGGATTGTTGACACCGGAATTAATTTAACACATCCTGATTTAAACGTAAACACAGCTCTCAGCCGTACATTTGTAAAAAAAGGACAGGATAAAAATACTGCTAATGATTTAAACGGACACGGAAGTCATGTGTCAGGTACAATAGCGGCAAAAAACAATACTGCCGGTGTAATCGGTGTAGCACCTAATGCACAGGTAATTGCAGTAAAAGTTTTGAACCTGCAGGGTAGCGGCTATGTTTCCGATATAGTAGCAGGTTTGAATTATGTTTATGCCAATGCCACTAACGGTGATGTTGTAAATTGCAGTTGGGGCGGCGGAATTTCTTCTGCCATTGAAACTGCAATCAGTCAGTTTGCAACGAGAAATGACGGTAGCGGACCTTATGTATCAATCGCAATAGCCGCAGGTAACTCTTCTGCTAATGCCGCTAATTCCTCTCCCGCAAGAGTAAACGGAACAGGTATTTATACTGTTTCTGCTTTTGGTAGCGGAGATGTTTTTGCAAGTTTTTCCAATTGGGGTAATCCTCCGATAGACTTCTCCGGTCCCGGAGTAAGTGTATATTCAACATATAAAAACGGCGGATATGCCACATTGAGCGGAACCTCAATGGCGACACCGCATATTGCTGGAATCATTCTTGCAAGAGAAGCCGCAGGTCTGACGGGAATCGCAACCAACGGCTATGTGATTTCTGACCCCGACGGTAACGCCGATCCGATAGCCCACGAATAATTTTATAAATCTGTTGATATTGAGATGATGAGGAAAGCCCGTTTTATACGGGCTTTTTTTTATAAAGCTCGTAAAATGAAAATTCTGTATTGAATGACGCTGTCATTAATCAATCTTGTCATTCTGAACGGAGTGAAGAATCTATCCGCTAAAGTCTTGTTTTGAAGAGCCTTAAGGTTGGATTTCTCACTGCGTTCGAAATGACAAT
>JBAYGQ010000442.1:0-3154 GCA_041666585.1 Bacteroidota bacterium | reverse complement strand
TGGGCATCCCAGAAATTGGTTACTTTTACTTTTCCGGTCTCAACGTCAACTTCAACTTCACAAACAGAAGCGGAAAAAGAATATGCTGGCGAAGTACCTACAGCCGCTCCTTTATATTTTCCTCCTAAACCTTCTGGAGGTGAGTAATGACCTGCTCCGATAAGCGGTCCGTCTTTTGAAAAATATGCCGTAGCAACTTTTTCCCAGGGCAAAAACTTCTCATGTTCATTTTTTACAAATATTCTATTATCTTTTATTTCGAGTTTATCTTTGTCAACTTCCATCATTTCGGATGCTTTTTTCAATAATTTTTCTTTTATTTCTTCTCCTGCCATTTTGGATGCATTGCCACCCATAAGAGTAACACGACTTGAATAAGCACCGAAGCCAACCGGCGTAATATCGCTGTCTGCAGAAATTACGCTGATTCTGTCAAAACTAATTCCCATTGCTTCAGCCGCTGCCTGTGCAAGAACTGTATCCGAACCTTGTCCGATATCTGCATCGCCTATTAAAAGCACAGCTTTTGAACCATCCTCCTCAATTTTTATTATCGCATTAGAGTGAGGAAACTGAGACCTGTAAATTGGATAACCTGCCCCGGAAACAAAACCTCCGCAACCGATTCCGATACCTTTTCCGAAAGGCATCTTGCCTCTTTTTTCTGTCCATCCGGATTTTTCTTTGACGCTTTCCAGACAGGCAGTCAGTTCGCAAGAATGGATATCCAGATCATTGCAAGTATGATATTCAGGTTCCATTGCGTTTTAAGTCTAATATCAATTGGATCCATTTTAATATCATCGGCAATCATAGTAAGCAAAGATTCGAAAGCAAAACGAGGATGCGGACAGCCGTGTCCGCGGAATGCACCGCAGGGAGGCAGGTTTGTATTTACACGAAAACCGTCATATTTATAGTTCGGAAACTTATAGAGAGTTGCAAGCATAGAGCCTGCATAATAAGTTGTAACAACTCCGAAGCTTGAGTATGCACCGCCTTCAAGCACAACTTTTTGTTTGACGGCTGTAATTTCGCCGTCTTTTTTCACACCAATTTTCAAATCAATATATTGTTTATGTCTTCCCCTGCCGTACAGATACATCTCTTCGCGAGTAAAACGCATTTTCACGGGTTGTCCTGTTTTCTTTGCAAGAAAAATTGAAAGAACTTCAAGAATATTTGTTGCAGCTTTTGAACCAAAACCCCCTCCGACATTTGTCATAATCACCCTGATGTCACCAAGCGGGATGTTTAATACACGCGAAAGCTGATGATGTACATAATGCACAACTTGTGTAGAGGTATGCAATGTAACTCTGCCGTGCCTGTCCCATTCGGCAATAGCACAGTGAGGCTCAATCGGATTCTGATAAGTTCTGTTGCCTACAAATCTTTCTTCACGTATGTAATCAGCATCAGCAAATCCTTTTTCGATGTCTCCGAAATGATGGTCAACATGTGTGTTTATATTGTTCTCATACTTATCTTCGAATAAACGGGGAGCACCCTCCTGCATTGCTTCAAACGGGTCAAAAACAGCCGGCAAAATTTCGTATTCAATATCTATAAGTTCAAGTGCCTTATAACAAGTTTCTTCGTTTATTGCGGCAACAGCGGCAATAACATCTCCTACAAAGCGGACTTTATCTTTTGCTAAAATATTTTCGTCATATCTTGGAGGCGAAGTGCCATAGGTCAGGTCAGGAACATCTGTACCGGTAAGTATAAATTTTACACCCGGTAAAGCTTTTGCCCGCTCTGTATTTATTGATTTAATTCTGGCATGTGCGTGAGGACTTAACAGGGTTTTTCCGTATAACATATTAGGAAAAGAAATGTCATCTGTATAAATTGCACGCCCTGTAGCTTTGTCGGGAGCATCGAGTTTAGGCAAGCGCTTGCCGACTACAGACAAATTCATAGCAGATTTCTGGGGTTGATATTCTATTTCTTTCGGTTTTTTCCCGTTCAGATATTCAACGGCTGTTTCAACAGCTTCAAATATTTTAACATATCCTGTACATCTGCACAGGTTGCCGCTAAGCTCTTTTTTAATTTCATCGTGTGTCGGCTTTGGATTTTCATCGAGAAAAGATTTCACCCTCATAATCATACCGGGAGTACAAAAACCGCATTGAATAGCACCTTTTTCAATAAAAGCCCGCTGAATCGCGTGTAAATCTTCACCTTGAGCAACACCTTCTATAGTCTCTATATTTTTGCCGTCGGCTTCTAAAGCAAGTACAAGACATGAGTTTACAGCTTTACCGTTCATAAGCACTGTGCATGCACCGCAGTCTCCATGGTCGCAACCGCGTTTTGTTCCAGTAAGTTTTAATTCGTCGCGGAGTAAATCTAATAATGTAGCTCCTGGTCTGATAGCAACTTCGTATGAATTACCGTTTACATTTATTTTTACAATTTGTTTCATTTTTTTGAATTTAATGTTTATAAATATTTACTGAAAAAAAGTTAAAGCATTAATAATTGCTCTTTTAGTAATTATTTTGACAATTTCTCTCCTATATTCTGCAGAACCTCGAATATCATCTATAGGATTGATGTCAGATGAAGCAGCCTCTGCAATTTCATTTAACAATTGTGAATCAGGATAAATTTTTCTAATATCTGAATTTATTATTTTGTTAATAGCTGAAGGGCATCTTTTGGGAGTCGGAGCGCATGCACCTACAACTATACTTGCATCGGTTATAATTGAATGCTCAACACTAAGACCTACTGCTACTGATGCGACAGATATTGAAGCAGACTCGCGTAATCCGAATTTCTGAAAGTTTGCCGCAAAATTAGCTTTTGGTTTTGGAACAATAATTTTAGTTAAAATTTCATTTTTAGAAATACTTATTCTGTGATGATGCAAAAGAATTTCTGTCAGAGGCACAATCCTTTTTCCCTTTGCAGAACAAATTTCAACTTCTGCATTATAAGTAATCAGTATCGGTGCAGAATCGGCACAGGAAGCACATGTGCATAAATTTCCGCCTATTGTTCCTGAATTTCTTATCTGATGAGAGCCGATTTTTGATACTGCATCAATAAGAACCGGAATGTATTTTCTGATAATTTCTGAATTCTGAATCAAGTTGAAATTTGCAGCAGGACCTATGTATATAAAATCATTATCTTCTGA
>JBAYGQ010000441.1:0-3154 GCA_041666585.1 Bacteroidota bacterium | reverse complement strand
CGATAGACATAGTATTCATAAGCTCTGCGATAATAGCCGGAATATTTCAGCACAAAAACAGTGATAAAGATTTGAAAAACGGCGCAGGAATCTGATAATCTAATTAAGAATTAAGAATTAATAATTAACAATTCAAGTTTTTATAATTTTGAGATTAATTTTTAATTCCTTTTTATAGTGTGAAAGGATAAGAAGATTCATTACTATCAATTAAAAAAAAAGCGGTAGTTTTTTTGATACAAACGTAAAGAATTTGATTAATATCCGAACCATCAACTTAAATTCTTCATTCTTAATTGTTAATTCTTAATTAATAACTCCACTCTTCTGTTCAGCTTTCTGCCTTCTTCAGAGTCATTATCTGCGATTGGATTAGATTCGCCGTAGCCTTTAAAACTTAATCTGGATTTGGGAATATTTTTTTGTATAAGGTAATCATAAACCGCTTTAGCCCTTTGAAGTGATAAATTTTTGTTAAATTCAACAGTTCCGTTGTTATCTGTATATCCGCAAATTTCGATAGACAGACCTGCTTTTTCAGTCATCAGTTTTACAATTCTGTTCAGTTCGGGAAAAGACTCAGGTTTAAGTAAAGATTGATTTGTATCGAAGAAAACGTTATTTAATCTTACGGATTTACCTGTTTCAATAGGTACTAATTCCAAATTGCGTTGTATTTCCTTATACTCAAAAATATCTCTCAGGTCTAAATTGTCGTTAATACTAATGAATCCATCTGCAAAAGCCCTGAAACCGTACATTTTTCCTACAGGGAGAATAATTTTATACTCTCCGGTTTCAGGCGAAGAGCGTGCTATACCTATCTCTTTTCCTTCGGGTAAAAGTTCATAAGCCACCAAAGCCTGTACGGGTTCTTTTGTTTCGGAATTAAGCACTCTGCCCGATACAAGTGAAACCGGCAGGGGCTGTCCCGCTTTGGGTAGTTTAATTCTGTAAATATCTCCGAGTCCGAAAGATTTTTTGTTAGAAGTAAAATATGCAAATTCACCGGCGGCATCAATTTTATAGTAAGCATCGAAACCGTCAGTGTTAATAGTAGTACCCAGGTTTTGAGCAGGAGACCAGTTTTCCCATGTATCGTCGAGTCTGCGGGACAGGAACACGTCGTAATCTCCTACACCGCCAAGTCCGTTTGATGAAAAATACAGGGAAACACCGTCAGATGCCAAGAAGGGAGAAATTTCGTTAAGTTTAGAATTAACGTTTTTTCCGAGATTTTTCGGTTTAGTCCAGGTGCCGTCTTCTTTTAAAAATGAAGCGAAAATATCATTCATGCCGAATGTTTCTTCGTTTTGAATAGCCGATAATAGTACTTTTCCGTCATTGGATAAATAGAACTGGTACCAGTTTGAGGTGTTGTGATAATCGTTAATTATTTGCTTTTCGGGAACGCTCCAGCCGCCAGCCTTTCTGTATGAGATTGAAACACCGCCGTTAGTGGAACTTGTGTCGTAGTTGCCGAAAAGGAGCAGAGTGTTTCCGTCGGGTGTAACGGACATTACGCCGTTGCTCAAACTTGTATTAAGAGGGACACCTATGTTTTTCGCTTTAGTCCAGCTACCGTCAGCTTTGAGAGTCGAATACCATATATCCTGATTAGTCTTGGAGTACCTTAAACCTACATTTTCAGGAGAGCCTTGCCTGATAAAGTACAGGGTTTTTCCATCGGGAGCAATCACGGGACTACGCTCTTCGTATTCGGTATTAATGCTTTTTCCGAGATTTTCCGGCTCTGTATTCATCATTTGAGCCGTGAGAGTGTTTGTGAACAATAATACAAACCATAAGAAAACAGTATTTTTCATTGAACAGGATACATTCATTTGTTATAAATAAGGAGACAAAGTACACGATAACAGTATTTCGTGAACAGAGGGATTTTATTGTAAAAAGCTTTGTTCAATATTCGGAAAAGATGGAATAAAAATATAATTTTTCACTCCATTTCATTAATCAGCTTCAGTCCCATTGCAATCGCTCCGTCAATGGCAGAGCCTTTGGGTTTAATTCTCGTTAAAACTTTATCTTTTGCTATTTCTTTATCCAAAAGCTTTGCAAGGAGAGTATCAGCATCAATAATGCCTCCCATCAGTGCAACATTTACTTTTTTGGTTTTATAATGTTTTTTCATTGCCTGCAGTAGTTCCATCAGATGCAGAGCCGACCTCTGAATAATATCCAGACAGACTTTGTCTCCTTTTTCTGCGGCTTTCATAACAATAGGAGTGAGCATCTGATATTCGAAAGAGCGCTCGGCATAAGCTTTTACTATGGTTCTCGGTTGTTTTATGTCAATAGTCGGAAACATTTCGGAAAGTTGTTTAGTCAGAATGGTAGGTTCGCCTCTTCCGTCAATAGCTCTTACAACACCTGTTAAGCCTTCTCTGCCAATCCATGCACCGCTACCTTCATCGTCCAATTCAATACCCCAGCCACCGCAACGCATTAGCTGGTCTTTGCCTGTTTTAGCCAGAGCAATTGAGCCTGTGCCGACAATAAGTACAATTCCGGGTTCGCCCTGAAAAGCACCTTCCAGAGCAAGTTCAGCATCGCTTACAACGAGCAAATCGTTAAGAACTAAATTCTGACTTCTGGCTAAAGTTTTCATAAGCTGAGTGGAACGCATCTTTTCTTCTTCGAGCCATACACCAGCCAATCCGATAATCACGGCATCGAGTTCTGTAGAGTCAATTTCAGCCTGCTGGCATAAATCTGCGATTACGTTCAAGAGTCTTTCGCAGGATTCACCCACACCTACGGAACCTACCCGTGTAGTACCTGCATTAGAGCGGGCAATTATCTTACCCTGACGATACAGAATTCCTCGTGTACGTGTACCGCCGCCGTCAATACCGACAACAGTGTAATCATTTTTTTTCGACATAAACAACCTTTTTTCTAATTTATATTCTATGATAATTTTAGTTAATTTGTTTCAAATACTATGCCATAAAATTCTGTATGTAAGGCAAAAGTAAATTTAATTTGAACCTGCTCTTAATTTAATTTATTAATTTTGAGTTCATCCGAAATGAAACTAATTCACAATATTCGGGTTATTCTTTTTGTTGAATTACAATTGCAATCTAAGATATGAATTTGTTTTTTAAATTTTTATGTTTTGTTTTACTTT
>JBAYGQ010000440.1:0-3169 GCA_041666585.1 Bacteroidota bacterium | reverse complement strand
CTAGATATTGGTGGTGAAATGCATCGCTATATTCTTGCCATTCTCAAATGGAAAGGTTTCAGGATAGGGGAAGCGGTGGTCAATCATCGTCCACGAACGATTGGGAAGAGTAAATACAATTGTACCAAAGCACTTCGTGGCTTCATCGATCTTGTCTATGTTTGGTTTATACAGAAATATTCTCAGCGTCCGCTCCATTTATTCGGTTATGCGAGTTTTGTTTGTTTTCTACTCGGAATCATCGCCGGCTTTTGGGCTATCTATGAAAAGTTATTTCTTGGACTCGGTTTCAACAGGAATGGTTTGTTCTTCATCACAGCATTTCTCTTTCTAGCCGGAATAATATTGTTCAGCTTCGGCATTGTGATCGATCAACTCATAAATATCAAATTTAATACCTCGAAACACGAGAAGAGATATCTGGTGAGAGAGGTGATAAGGAAATGAAACGTATACTTGTCCTCAATTATGAATTTCCTCCGCTAGGGGGGGGTGCAAGCCCCGTCAGTTATGAATTGGCGAAGAAGCTGTCGGAGACAGGAGATATTGATATTGATGTTGTCACTATGGGTTATAAGAATCTGCCGAAATACGAAGAAGTAAATAAGAATTTTAGAATCCACCGAGTAAAATGTTGGCGTAGTAAAAAAGAGCTTTGTCATCCATGGGAGCAAGCGACATATCTCGTATCCGGCTGGTTCAAATGCAAGGAGCTATTAAAAAAGAACAAATATGACGTTTGTCACTGTCATTTTATTATCCCCACCGGCGTCCTCGCCCTCCGATTGAAAAAGAAGTTTGGTCTGCCTTATGTTGTTACCAGTCATGGGAGCGATGTGCCTGGTTTCAATACCGATCGATTTAAGTTTCTCCATAATTTCACCGGTCACCTCCTCCGTAAAATAACTTTGGAAGCAAAGACTATTATTTCCCCGTCAAACTATCTCAAGGATCTGATTTTGAAAAATATATCTGCAACCATTGAAGATAAGACGGTCGTTATTCCTAATGGAATAGACACTAGCAAATTCACACCGCAAGTGAAGAAAAAACAGATTTTATCGAGTGGTCGATTGTTACCACGCAAAGGTTTCCAATATCTGATCCAAGCTGTTTCGTCTGAAAATATTGGTTACGAAGTTCACATCGCCGGCGATGGTCCCATGATGTCAGAGTTGAAGAAATTGGCAGAAAAATCAAAGACAAGAATAGTCTTCCACGGCTGGCTTGATAATAATGGGAGGGAATACAAGGATCTGTTAGAACAGTCGGCGATATTTGTTTTGGTGTCTGAAAAAGAGAATGCTCCCATTGCCTTATTGGAAGCAATGAGTGTAGGGTGCGCAGTAATCACAACGAATGTCTCTGGATGCCCTGAAACGGTAGGCAACGCAGGACTTCTGATAAATCCTAGGGATTCGGACGATTTAAAAACAAAATTAAATGGTATTATAAATCATCAAGATCGATTAAGTAGGTTACAGATGTTAGCAACAGAGAGGGTGAAGAGTGTTTATAGTTGGAATGTAATTTTGAAGGAATATATAAAAGTATTATGAATAATGGACCAAAAACTTTACATATAATAGACTCACTCGGTCTCGGTGGTGCCCAAACTGTCGTAAAGGGTATTCTTGAATACCAACCAGAAAACAAGAGTATTTTTTTATTTGCATTACGAAAGAGAGATATAACTACGGAAATTAAGCAGTCCAATGTCAGAATTTTTAATTCCACAAGGAAGTATTCTTTGAGTCCTTTATTTGAATTACGAAATTTAATCAGGAAAGAAAAAATTGATATATTACATTGTCATCTTTTTAGATCTCAAGTATTCGGTTGGCTCTTAAAGGTGATCTGGTTTAGGAATATAAGGCTCATATTTCACGAACATGGTGAAATATTTCAGTGTCATTTTTTATATGATTTCTTTATGAGATTGTCTAAAAGGCAGGTAAATAGGATTATTGCAGTTTCAAATACAACTCAGAGTGAATTGATTAAAAAAGCAGGTATACAAGAGAGAAAGATTGTAGTTTTACCAAATTTCGTTGATTTAAATAAATTTAATAGGAATAATATTAATTGGAATCTTGAAGAAGAAAAAGAAAAATTAGGTATTAAAAAAGATGAATTTGTTATTGGTTTCGTTGGAAGACTTGAAAAAGTTAAGGGTTGTGAGTATTTAATAAAGTCGTTACCATATTTAAACTTTCCATATAAGGTTTTGGTTGCAGGGGATGGTTCAGAAAGGGAAGATTTAGAGATACTGGCAAAGACATTAGGAATTGATGATAAAGTTATTTTTTTAGGTTATAGAGATAATGTAGTTCTTATTTATCCATTACTGGATATTTTAGTAGTTCCATCACTATCTGAATCACTTGGACTATCCGTCATAGAGGCGCAAGCTATGAGTGTTCCAGTTATTGCTTCAAATATTGGCGGTTTAGGTGAACTTGTTATTAATAAGAAAAATGGTATTTTGTTTGAATCTAAAAATTATGTTAATTTAGCTGAAAAAATTGTTTTGTTAAAAAAAGATATTGTATTGAAGGAGGTCATGATAAAGAATGCTTATAATGATATTCGTAAATATTGTTTAGAAAATTATATGAAAAGTTTAATAAAAAACTATGGAAATTGATAAAAAAAATATAATACATAATCAAATACAGCATGATAAAGTTGCTTTATTTTATAATAGTAAACATAAAGAAATTTATAACTCCTATGAGCAAGAAAGATTAGATGGGGTAATTAGCTCAATCATTCAAGTAAGTACTGATTTTCAAGAACTAAATGTTTTAGATTTTGGTGCTGGAACAGGTAATCTCACTAGGATTTTTTCTACCAAAGGTTATAAAGTGACAGCATGTGATGTATCTCAAAAATCTTTAGATATTCTACGAAATAATCTGCCCACATCTAATATTACAACTACTTTATATAATGGTACTAAATTACCATTCATCGATAATACTTTCGATATCACTGCTACCTATTCAGTATTACACCACATACCAGATTATCTCTCTGCTGTAAAAGAAATGATAAGGGTGACAAAAAGGGGTGGAATGATCTATATTGAACATGAAGCAAATCATAATAGATGGGATTCTCCTGCCGTCCTTAAAGAATATTATAGTAGAACAAGACAAACAACACT
>JBAYGQ010000439.1:0-3174 GCA_041666585.1 Bacteroidota bacterium | reverse complement strand
CTCTTCCCTCAGTTGAATACTTTTTTTGTAATAAAAAATCACACAATCTGTATATTGGCTCCTTGTAAATATCTATCTCTGCAATTTCGGCTAGCTCTGGCATTTAATATATTTTACTATTTTTAACGGGAAAATACTATTTAAAAATCGCTTTTAAAAATAAGCTGAAAGTGGTATGCTAAAAAGAGTTTTAGATATAAGGGTTTTATATAAAATATGATATGAATCATGAGATAATATGGCGAAAATAACTAATAACAGAATAGGCGAATATCTCTCAACGGCCTTGAATATTCTTTCCGAGAAGGGTGGAGAGTGTCCAACAAAAGAACTTATTAAGAACATGGAGGAAAAATTAGACCTCTCAGAGTATGAAAAAAGTTTAAATAATTCTGGCCAATTTCGATGGATAACAACCTTTCGTTTTTATTCAATAAATCTTACTAAGGCAGATTGGATAAAAAAGACAGGTGGAAAATGGATTCTTACAGATGAGGGCAAAAAGCATATAGCATTACCGCCACAAGAAATATTTGATCTTTCTGGAAAAGCATATGACAAATGGAATTCAGAAAAGAAGGATGAAGATATCGATGTTGCTTATTCCGAAGAGATAGAAGAAGAACCCGAAGTTCTTATGGAAGTGAAACCAGGTGATATAACTTTTCAAAACTTATTGTCTGGTATTAGTACATGTCGTATTCAAATACCTCCATTCCAGCGTTCATTTGTTTGGAGCCCGAGTGATATTCGTTTTTTATTAGATAGTATCTATCGTGGATATCCAATTGGCAGTTTTATATTTTGGAAAACTATTCGTAAACTACCACATACGCGTACTATTGGTAGTTTAGAGCTTGATCATAAAGATATTAATCCTGGAACCGAAATTTCTTATGTACTTGATGGGCAACAGCGCATTACATCCCTTTTTGCTGCTATAAAAGGTTCTACTATAGATGGAGAAAATTACCGTTTTCTATTTGATGTTCGTGGTAAAAAATTTGTTGTTAGAAAGAGTAATGGCGAAGAAAACAGTGATGAAAATGATTATGAAAATCTCCTTGTTCCATTAAGTGCATTATTTCTTGGACTTGCCTCATATAATGTAGTTGCTCAACGATATCCAGAAGAATATCAGCCAGTATTGGTGACTCTTTACGAAAGATTATCAAGTTATCGTTTTTCTGTCATTGATGTAATAGATAAAAATCCTACTTCTGAAGAAGAGCAGAGTGAGGGAGTTAAGCAAGTGGTACGAATGTTTTCACGTATAAACGAAACAGGAAAGAAATTAACAGTTGTAGCTAAGATGGTTGCACGTTGTTGGGGAGAAGGATTTGATCTTCGTGAGGCTCTTGATGATTTCTATAAAAAACATCCAACTCTTGAACCAATTCGTGAGGAAACAATTCTTCAAGCTGTTTCTGTGATACTTAATTATCGCAAATGTCGTTCTCGTGATATTTTAGAACGAACGAATATTCGGAAACTTGAATCTGATTGGGATTCTTTAACACAATCCCTTCTTCTTGCTGTTGAATTTACGCAATCCAAATTACATATCAAGAGTTTCAACTATTTGCCATTTGATGGTTTGCTTGTGCCACTTGCATATATATTTAATAAGAAAAAAGAACTGTCTCATTCTGAGATCACTGCATTAGAGCAATGGTTTTGGCGTGCATCACTTTCGAATAGATATGATGCAACGGTAGAATCAAAGATAGAAGAAGACTGCTCTGCTTTCGATGAGTTATTGGAAGGAAAAAATCCAGAATTTTCCTATCTTATTGATTGGGCCTCGCTAAAAAGTCGCTTGATAGAGCAAAGATATAATTTACGGAATGCTTTTGTTAAAACAGTTCTTTCACTTTATGCTCATGCTGAACCTAAAAATCTTACAGACGGAAGATCAGTATCACTTGATGGGGCTTTCACAGGGTATTACAAACACAATCTTCATCATATTTTCCCGCAAGCATATTTACGACGTAGTGAACCAGCGAATAAAGAAGTGTTTGATAGTATCGTAAATATTATGCTCATTCCAGCAATTACAAATATAGGAATTTTAGATATGCCACCAAGTGATTATTTTAAAAGTTTTCAAAAAACTAATAGCGAACTTTCCGAAATACTTATACATCATTTAATTCCAAATGTGCAGGAATCTGGTATACCCGAAAATGATTTTTTAAAGTTTCTAGATTATCGAGCTGAAAAATTAGTTCAAGCATTTCGTGTTCTGACTGGTGTTGGTTCAGCTTCTGAGGCCCATTTTGATAGTAATCCAACAAAACCTATAGACATAATTGAAGGACGTATTCGTTCTTTTGTGCATGAAAAACTCCAAGAAGATGCTGGGGGTTCATATTGGGAAGAATATATTCCATCTGATATTCAGAATGTTGTAAATCAAAAGATACAGGATGATCTACGTCGCCACCCTTATAAGCTAGAAGAATATATGCGAGATGATGTAAGAATTACTTTCCTTGATGTTATGGATTATTCAAAAATAATTTTATCTAATTGGGAAGTCTTTGGTAAATACTTTATAAGTAAAAGTGAAGCTGAGCAACATTTTCGTGCCTTTAAAAATTATCGTAACTCTATAAAACACAATAGAGATTTAAACGAGATAGATAAACGAAATGGGGAGGCGGCAGTATTATGGTTAGAAAATGTATTAAAATAATTTATGGCAAAAACACCTAAAATAAAAAAACAGAAAAGCATTGAAGAAACCCTTTGGGATTCGGCTAATAAATTGCGTGGCACTGTTGAGCCTTCAGAGTACAAGCACGTGGTATTGGGTCTAATATTTTTGAAGTTTGCTAGTGATAAATTTGAAGAACGCAGACAAGAACTCATCGCTGAAGGGAAGAAAAAATATTTAGATATGGTGGAGTTTTATACAATGAAGAATGTATTTTATCTTCCGGAGATTTCTCGTTGGAGTTATTTA
Organism: Bacteroidota bacterium; assembly: GCA_041666585.1. Lineage (GTDB taxonomy): Bacteria > Bacteroidota > Ignavibacteria > Kapaibacteriales > UBA2268 > JBAYGQ01. The sequence goes on along the minus strand of JBAYGQ010000439.1, from coordinate 203 downwards.
AAAGAAAATGCAAAGCAAAATGATATTGCGCTTAAAATAGATACGGCACTTTTTACGGTGGAAAAGAATAATCCTACTCTTAAAGGTGCATTGCCAGATAATTATTATTCACGACTTAGTTTAGATGTAACCAAACTAGCTTCACTTATAGATACTATTACCAACGTTGATACACTTTTAGATAAACGGCAGGACATTGTAGG
>JBAYGQ010000438.1:0-3182 GCA_041666585.1 Bacteroidota bacterium | reverse complement strand
GTGCAAGATAAATTTGGTCAATCAGGTGCGTCGGACGAGCTTATAGAGCATTATGGCATGGGTAAAGAAAGTATAAAAGAAGCAGTGAAGAAAATTTTGAAGAGGAAATAATTTATGGAGAAATTGTTCACAGGAAGAATAGGGAGGAAAGAATGGTGTTTATATACATTGTTTTCCGCTATCATTTTTGTGATTGTTGTATATCTTGCGTTCGCTCTTTTCGGGGGAAAATCATTTTTTACCGGCCCTTTGGTTCTAATTTTATTTATTTTGTTTTTTATATTGACACTATCATTCCACATCCGCCGGTTGCATGATCTTGGTTGGAACGGTTCTCGAGTGCTTTTACTTTTAGTTCCTCCTTTCAACCTTTTTTTATTTCTCGCTTTTATTTTTATGAAAGGGCAGGACGGTGTGAATGAATATGGAGCTTAGTTTATGATATTTTTCTGACTTTGTAATTATCTGGCGCGTTTTTCAAATATTCCTTCAATTTTTCCTGAGTGAGGAGTCCTTTTTGCGCGCCGACATATTGAACTACGGACATAGAGTTTATCGGTCCCCAGGTGAATGCCTCGAGAGGAGATTTGCCTAAAGCAAGCGCTGCGGTAAAAGTTGAAGAAAAGGCGTCTCCCGCGCCGGTGCGTTCAAACGGCGGGGCAATATCCGGGTATATTGGAAGGTGCCAAAGCTCATTATTGTAGTAAAGATAAGCTCCGTTTGGTCCATCGCTTATAGAAACAATTTTTGGACCCAAGGCGACAATGCTTTTTGATAATTCCAAAACGTTCTTGCTTTGTAGGCCTGAAATTATCTCAGCTTCCTCAAGATTGCAGAAAAGTATCTCCGCGCGCGCGTAAATCTCTTTTAATTTTTCTGCACCAAGTTTTATCTGAAAAGTTCCCGGTTGGAAGGCAAGTTTTGTTTCCGGATTATTTTTTAAATATTCCACTATCTCAAGATGATAAGAAAAAGAATTATTTGCTAGTGAACTTAGATATATCCACGATACGTTTCTCAATTGTGGAAGTTTGTAATTGAATTCTGCATGTTTGATTAAGATTGTTCGGTCAATATCATACCAGAGGACATAATGGTAATTTGTGTTTTTACCTTTTTCTCTGGTGATATGTTCTGTGCTAACCTTATTTTCTCTAAGAGATTCTAGGCATTCATCGCCATGCCGATCATCTCCGATATTTGTGATGAGTCCAGTCTTAAGTCCCAATCTGGCGGCCGAAACAGCGGCATTGGGGCTATTGCCGACGGCAGGCACCACCGTAACCGATTCATAAGGTACTTTGTCTCCGAAACGCAGACAAAGCTCGCAAGCGTTTGTGTCTATTTTACAGTGCACATGGGCGTCCTTTAATCTTATGAACGCGTCTATCACAATGTCCCCAATTGCCAGGAAATCTATTTTGTTCTCTTTTTCACTCATGATATTATTGTAGCATATTATCTTATAAAATATAAAATATGCAAAATATGTATAAAAAAGTAATTTTGCTTTTCTTCCTAGGAATTTTCTTTTTTAAATTTAGTTTAGCGTATGCAGGTGTGGTTATAAATGAGATAATGTATGCACCACAAAGTGGCAGTAGTTATGAGTGGGTAGAAATTTTTAATTCTGGAAGTGAATCTGTAGATTTGGCTGGATGGAGATTTTTTTATGATAGTAATGGAGATAAAATTTACGATCCAAGCGAATCGCATCCATTAACTCTTCAACAAGGCAGTAATTCTACTTTATCCTCTTTTCAACATGCTCTTATTGCAAAGAGCCCATCAGTTGTCACTGATTACGTTTGGCTGAATTTTTCAGGAACAATTTTTAGCGCTACTTTTTCCTTAAGTGATGAGGCAAAATTAATTGCGATAATGGATGAAGATAAAGTAGTAAAAAATTCTATAACCTATGATTCCAGTATTGGGGGTGATAAAGATAGTGGTAATTCTCTTCAGTTAATATCAAGTTCATGGGTTGCGGCAGCACCCACTCCGGGCGTGTTGAATCAAGCGTCCGCTTCAAATGATAATACTGATGACACAAATGCAAGTAATAATACTAATGTAAATAGTGGCACAAATACCGATACATTTTCTGCAAGTTGTAGCGGGTGCGATAGTTCTTCTTCTTATTCTTCTTCTGAAAAAACAGAAGACTTCAAAATCAAAGTGAAAATTATAGCAAAGACACTCGCTTTTACTGGCATTCCGTTTTCAATTCAAGCGAAAGTTTCAGGTTACGCCGGAGAACAGTTTTATGGAAAATATTTTTGGAATTTCGGCGATGGTGATTCAAAAGAAGCGAGAGACAGTACGCCTTTCTCGCGTAGTTATTTTTACCCTGGTGAATATCCTGTTTCTCTAGAATATTATGAAAATTATTATTCTAATATCCCAGACGCTACAGCAAAGATTATAATCAAAGCTGTGCCTATGGCTGTATCCATTTCAAAGGTGGGAGATATGAATGATTTTTTTATTGAGCTTGCGAATAATTCCGATTACGAAATTGATGTTTCAAAATGGGTTCTGTCTTCACTCAATATTTCATCTGAGAAAAAATTCACTCTGCCGAAAAACACTGTTATTTTAGCTAAAAAGAAAATTGTATTATCTCCCAAGATTACCAATTTTAATTTTGAAGATGCAAAAAATTTAAAGCTGAGTACATCGGAAGGGCAGCTTGTCTTTGATTATGGCAACTTTCTTGCATCTTCTCCCGCCGTTATTGTGCAAAAACCTGATTCTGCAGTGACGGCAGCTGATTTGCCCCTTATTGCTCAATCGGGGAAAAAAGAAACAAATAGTCAGACAAATAAAATAAAGGACAATATAACAGAGAAGGCAAAAGATGAATCACAAGCATTAATAATTCAGGATTTATCCGCAACAGCTATATCTAGTGACATTCCTCCCAAGAAAAGCGATAATGGTCATACATATATACCCATGATTATTTCTTTTATTTTTATCGGGGCTTCCGCAGGCGCAGTCTATTTTATCCGCCAGAAGAGGAATATCTCTAAAGCGGGAGATGACTTTAAAATATTAGATGGATAATGCCAATGTTCCAAAACTTTTTACTTAAAAAAATGCTTCGGACGCAGGGCGTGCCAGAAGCACAAATAAACATGTTTGTAAATATGATGGAGAAAAATCCAGAGCTTTTTAAG
>JBAYGQ010000437.1:0-3186 GCA_041666585.1 Bacteroidota bacterium | reverse complement strand
CTTTACGTCTCTTTTTGTGAAAGACAAGAACTTTTACACCTTTACCGTGCTCAATTATTTTAGCCTTTACGGAACCGCTCAGATAGGGGCTTCCGATAGCTGTATTATCATTGTCGGTACCGAGTAGAATATTTTTAAATTCAATGGCATCTCCGGGATTACCCTCCAAGTGCGGTACATCAACTACAGTATCAGGCTGCACTTCGAATTGCATTCCGCCGATTTCAACAACTGCCAACATCTTTAAATCCTTTTATAACATTAAAATAAAAAACGCAATTTTGAGAAAAGCAATTTATGAATTTTTACCGACTTTTTAAAATTATTTTTTTATAATTCAATATAATTGAACCTCACGCTATATAGTACTAATGTCTGAAATGTCTCATTCCGGTAAATACCATAGCCATATTTCTATTATTTGCCGCTTGAATTACTTCCTCATCTCTTATTGAACCACCCGGTTGAATTACAGCGGTTGCTCCTGCATCTGCCGCCTGAATTACGCCGTCTGCAAACGGGAAGTATGCATCTGACGCAACTACCGAACCATGTAAGTCCAATCCCATCTGTGCCGCTTTTTGTGTTGCAATTATTGCAGAATCAACTCTTGACATCTGTCCCGCACCTACCCCGAGAGTTCTGTCGCTGACAGCAAAAACTATCGCATTCGATTTTACATGCTTGCAGACTATCCATGCAAACTTTAGAGCAGTCATTTCTTCCTTTGTCGGTTGACGTTCAGTTACAACTTTAAAATTATCAGGTTCATATGTAAGAATATCTGTTTCCTGCATTAATACTCCACCCGCAATTGATTTAAAATCCCAACCAAGAGTTTGTTTCAGTTTATTAAAATCAATTTTAATCAATCTACGGTCTTTTTTCTTCATTAAAATTTCGAGAGCTTTATCAGTAAAATCGGGAGCGATTAATAATTCTGTGAAAATGCCGTGTATAGTTTCGGCAATTTCTAAGTCAAGAGTTCTGTTCATTGTAATAATCCCTCCGTAAGGAGACACAGTATCGGTTGCAAAGGCTTTTTTGTATGCTTCGGTTAAAGATGTCGCAGTAGCCACACCGCATGGATTAGTATGCTTTATTATTGCAATAGCAGGTTCTTCAAATTCAAGAATCAATCTTGAGGCGGCATCTATATCAAGGAAATTGTTATAGGAAAGTTCCTTACCGTGCAATTGAGTAAAGATGTTACCGAAGTTGCCGTATAAAACCGCTTTCTGGTGAGGATTTTCTCCGTATCTTAATGTTTGTTGTAGCTTGTATCCGAGAGTCAACTCAGATTTAATTCCGATTTGATTTTTATTTGCGAAATAATTTGAAATAAGTGAATCATAATATGCAGTATGGCTGAAAACTTCACCTGCAAGTTTTTGCCTGAATTCACCCGGAATAGTTCCATCCTTCTTTAAATAATTGAGAATCTCCGTATAGTTCTGTGGTTTCACTACCGGAACAGTCCAAAGATAATTCTTGGCGGCTGAACGGAGCATAGCCGGACCACCTATATCAATATTTTCAATAATGTCTTCGTGTGAGGAACCGGGATTTTTCAATGTTTCTTCAAAAGGATAAAGATTTACAATTAACAAATCAATAGAATCAAGATGATGTTCATTTAATTGATTCAGATGTTTTTCATTATTTAATTGTGCCAGTAAACCTGCATGAACTGCAGGATGCAGAGTTTTAACACGACCGTCTAAAATTTCAGGGAATCCGGTTAATTCTGAAATATTTTTTACAGGAATACCGTTTTCTGAGAGTGATTTCGCTGTTCCTCCTGTCGAATAAATCTCGATTGAAAGTTTGGAAAGTTCTTGTGCAAATTCGATAATTCCGGTTTTGTCTGAAACAGAAATTATGGCTCGCTTAATTTTATGGTTCTCCGGATTCATAATGTATTCCTATAAAATTTCTGAAAAGAATGTTGATAAAACTAAAAACGCATCGCTGAATTTGCAATGCGTTATTTATTTATAATTCCATTTTTCTTTCAATTTTATTCTTCGCTAATAACCCAAACTTTTAATGTAGAATGAACTTCGGGATGAAGTTTCACTCTGACGTCAAACACACCGAGAGACCTGATAGGTTCATCTATTAAGACGTTTCGTTTATCAATATTATATCCACGCAGAGTTAATTCGTCAGCTATCATTTGTGAAGTAACAGAGCCGTAAAGCTTACCCTCTTCTCCGACTTTCATAGAAACGCTTACCTGCAATTCGGATAATTGATTGGATATAATTTCTGCGGCAGATTTTTCCTGAGCCTGACGCTTTACCCACTGTTTTTTCTCGACCTGTAAGGCTTTCATAGCACCATCGGTTGCAGTATAAGCCATTTCACGGGGAATTAAGAAATTTCTTGCATACCCTGTTTTAACTGTTACAACTTCGCCCATAATGCCTAAATTATCGACATCTTTTCTTAATATAACTTTCATTGTTTATCCTAATATCAAAGTGTCCGTTTTAAAATTAAATATTAAAATTATGCTTCTACTGCTTCAGTTACCGGAACCGGCTCTGTCTTGACTGTTTCTTTTGCGCTATCTCTGTTGTCGGCAGGTTTATCAAGAGTCTTTCCTGCGAGAACCTCATGAATACTAATACCTCTTTCGATTGCTTTTTTGACTCTGAATTCAAGAACGCGTTGAGGAAGAATCAGAGTTAAATGGCGCAGAACCGTATCTTCGAGCACTAAAAATCTTTCTAAAATCGGAATTGTATTAGGAGTAGCATCAAAAACCAAATGAACATAAAATCCGTTATATTTTTTATTAATAGGATAAGCTAAACGCCTACGACCCCATTTATGGATTTCTTTAATCAGACCGCCATGATTCTCGATATAATTACTGACCTTCGATATTACAGCTTCGATGTCATTATCTTCGAGTGCCGCGTTTATTATAAAAGTCGTTTCATACATACGACGCAAACTCATAAATTTTCCCCGAACAAATATTTTTTAAAAACAAGCCCGTGCATTTTACAGGGGTATTACAATCAAAGAACTACAAAATTATCGGATTATTATGAATTTTCCAAATTAAATTAATAAAACTACAAACTTAACTCAAATTACCAAAAATATTTTGTTTAGTAAACAACACTGTGCTATTTTTGCTTTTCTGATTCTGACTGTGTTTTTTAAGGTAAT
>JBAYGQ010000436.1:0-3194 GCA_041666585.1 Bacteroidota bacterium | reverse complement strand
TAGTCCAGTTCTCGCCATCAGCGACATCATTCGGATCTTCTTTCAAAAAAAGATGGTCATAGAGACGGACTTCCGCATCAAGTGCATGTTCGGCAGAAACCCAATGAATCGTACCCTGAACTTTTCTGCCGTCCGGTGAGCCTCCGCCTTTGGTGGCAGGGTCATAAGTGCAGAGCAGTTCAGTGATTTCACCGTTTTCATTTTTAACAACATCAACACAGGTAACATAGTAAGCATATCTGAATCTCACCTCTTTTCCGGGAGCAAGACGATAGAATTTTTTGGAAGGATTTTCCATAAAGTCATCACGCTCTATGTAAAGGACTTTCGAAAAATTTACTTTACGCGAGCCTGCTGTTGCATCTTCGGGATTGTTGACTGCATCGAGCTCATCAACCTGTCCGTCAGGATAGTTTGTAATTGTTACTTTGAGCGGATTGAGAACTCCCATTACTCTCTGAGCCCTTTTGTTCAAATCCTCCCTTAAGCAGTGTTCAAGCAGAGTATTGTCAACGGTACTTTCTTTTTTAGCTACACCGATTATTTCAGCAAAGGTTCTTAGCGATTCCGGTGTATATCCCCTACGCCGCAAGCCGCAGATGGTGGGCATTCTGGGGTCGTCCCAACCGCTAACGATTTTCTTTTCGACAAGTTCTAAAAGTTTTCTTTTGCTCATCATTGTATATGTCATATTCAACCTTGCAAACTCAATTTGCTGAGGATGGAACAGATTCAGTTCATCGAGAAACCAGTCGTACAGCGGTCTGTGGTCTTCAAATTCAAGTGTGCAGATTGAATGGGTTATTTGTTCGAAAGAGTCAGACATGCAATGAGTGTAATCGTACATAGGATAAATGCACCATTCATCACCTGTTCTGTGATGTGATGCATGCAGAATTCTGTAAATCACAGGGTCTCTCATATTGATATTTGGCGACGCCATATCAATTTTTGCACGCAGGGTTTTTGTTCCGTCGGGAAATTCACCTTTTTTCATTCTATCGAATAAATCAAGATTTTCTTCCACACTGCGGTTTCTGAAAGGACTTTCCTTGCCCGGCTCTGTTAAGGTTCCGCGATGCTGGCGTACTTCATCCTGAGTTAAATCGCAGACAAAGGCTTTTCCTTTTTTAATCAGTTCAATTGCATATTCGTATAATTTTCCGAAATAATCCGAAGCATAAAACAGTCTATCTTCCCAGTCGAAGCCAAGCCAGTGCACATCTTCGATGATTGAATCCACATACTCCACATCTTCTTTTGTCGGATTAGTGTCGTCGAAACGGAGATTGGTTATACCGCCGTACTCTTTAGCAAGTCCGAAATTAAGACAGATTGATTTAGCATGACCGATATGCAGATATCCGTTTGGCTCGGGTGGGAAGCGTGTGTGGACGCGTTTTTCCCATTTATTTGTTTTGTTATCCTCGTTAATTATCGCTTTGATAAAATTGGAAGGAGTTGAAGATTGTAAATTATTTTTGTCTTCCGCTTCCAAACTTTTCAGATTTTCACCGTTCATCATTTGACCTGATATATTTAATAACATTAATTGTAATCTTTTTTCTACGAAATAGTAAGTTAAATATTTTTTAGGGTATGACAAAATTAAGGTGTTAAAAATTAATTAAAAAAAAAATGAATAAAATATTTTCAAACTATTGTTTCCAAGTTCCTGATTGAGAACGATTATTATCTTAATTGAAAACTGATATCAATATTTAGTTTATGAAAATTGAAATTATTTATTTAATTTTACGTTAATAATACTAATCCAACCGATGACTTCAAGACATCGGATGAGAAAATTTACAAAAAATTATTAACATGAAAGAACATAATCCATACAAAGAGACATTGCGATATATTGACAATGCCAGAGCTAATCTGAAACTTGCCGGGATTGAAGACAAATTTTATATTGATAAAAAATACGTCCAAACTGCTTGTGGAGTTGCTTACGTCGGTATGCTAAAGGCATTGGATTTACTGTTTGATCTAAAAAAAGTACCAAAAAAACGAGGTAGAAAATCTATAGATTATTATAGAACTAATCTAACCAAGATTGACAAAAAGCTACTCAATCATCTTAACAGCGGTTACAATTTACTTCATTTGGACGGCTATTACGAAGGTGTTTCCTATATAAATGCAATAGAAGCCGGTTTAGAAAATGCCATTGCCATTATCAATGCGTTAAAACCATATTCTAAAAATGGTGTAAAATAGTTTTTTTCTTATTCATCCAATGACTTTCACTATATCTCTTTCCCAAGCACCTGCTTGGAAACTCATTTGGATATAATACAAACATTTATTTATTTTATTTCAAACACTATTTACTAATTTTGCATAGCTGAATGAAACTTATTATTTTTATTATCCGGTAAATGATGCAAAATAATTCCGATAAATGCAGGATATGCGGCTCTGAAGAACTGACTGAAAAAAATATTGGCAGTACTTTATTAAAGCATTGCAACAGTTGCGATATATTTTATTCTGCTGATTTTCCTGATGAATCGAAAATAAATAAGTATTATGAAAAAGATTATATAATCAGCACAAATGACATAATATCCTCTGAAAAACGGCGTATTTTCCGCTTACCCGAACAGATTTCGCTTATTTCGGAAATTAAAAAATATGTTAAAACTCCCGCCAAACTTCTTGACATCGGATGCGACAAAGGATTTTTTCTTGATGAAGCTAGACGCTGGGATTTCGAAGTTTACGGCATTGAACCTTCTACATCAGCACGGGAGTATTGTAAACGGGTTTCCATACCAACAACCGCAGAATTGGATGAAGTGAATGATAAATTTTCCGCAATTACTATGTGGCATTCGTTAGAGCACCATCTGGAGCCGGTTCAGGCATTGAGTGAAATAAAAGAAAAGCTTGATAATAACGGTTTTCTTTTTATTCGCGTGCCAGCCTTCGATTGTTTCTGGAGACGCCTGTTTAAAAGCAAGTGGATTTGGTTTCAGCCAAGAAATCATTATTTTCAGTTTACAGCAGACTCACTGAGGAACATGTTGCAGACAACCGGATTTGAGGTAAACTCAATTGTTCATCAGAAGCCGAATACAAGATTCACAAAAAAGATGTATAGAAATATGAATTCAATTTTTCGTCAGATAGAAGATGGAAATCTAAACATTAAGAACTATCTGCAAAGAAAATACGAAGAC
>JBAYGQ010000435.1:0-3198 GCA_041666585.1 Bacteroidota bacterium | reverse complement strand
CGCAAAGCGAACTGAACTACGTACCCGAAACTTATTAATTTACGGGGCTTTTTAGAAGCCCCATATTTTTTTTCTATTTTATTTTCAAAATGAAATTAAAACTATTAACAACTGTATTTTTATTTTTTCTGCTGACGCTTATACTGTATAGTGCAGAAAACAATTATTCCTATGTTAGGATTTATTTCGATAATCAATTCAATCAAGAGACAGTTCAAAATTTCGATATTGATCTAGAAGGAATTGTTATAAAAGACAGACTGTGGGTCGAAACAATCGCATCTCCGTATCTACTAAAACAACTGAACTCCGGAAATATAAAATACGATATTTTAATCAGCGATTTATGTACTTATTATCAGTCCCGTCTCCACAGCGGTAAACAAATCAACGAAACACTTCTTTCAGGGACTAATTTCCGTCTCGGCTCAATGGGAGGTTATCTGACATTATCAGAAATTGATTCAACCTTTGCAAAAATGCACAGTCTGTTTCCAAAATTTGCAGGCTCACCTGTTATTATCGGAAAAACAATTGAAGGCAGAGATATTGTGGCTTATCAGATAGGTGATACCACTAAAAAAAATGTTCCTGAAGCTCTTATCACTTCACTTCATCATGCACGAGAACCCGCCGCGATGATGGCAATGGTTTACTTTGTCTGGAATTTACTTGAACGCTCAGAGGCAGGCGATGAAGAAGCGGTCTTCCTGCTTTCAAACCGTAAGTTATGGGTAATTCCCGTTGTTAATCCGGACGGATACAGATTCAATGAAATCAGCAGACCGGGCGGTGGAGGCGGTTGGAGGAAAAACAGGAGAAAACATAACGATACAACTTATGGAGTTGACATTAACAGAAATTACGGTCCTAATTCATTTTGGAATGCCGCTAATGACGGGGCATCTAAAAGTATTTCATCTGATACTTACCGCGGTTCTGCAGAATTTTCGGAACCTGAAACACAGGCAATCAGAGATTTCTGTCAGTCTCATAAGTTTACAATAGCCCTTAATTATCACACATACGGTAATGTTCTGATTTTCCCCTGGGGTGCTAAAGCAGAAGAAACCCCCGATTCCACTCTTTATAAAGCTATCGGAAGAGAGTTTTCCAAATTCAATAAATTATCATTCGGTAGGGCAAAACAATTAATCGGATATGAAGTAAGCGGGGACTCAGACGATTGGATGTATCTGTCAAATCCCCTAAAATCCAAAATATTTTCGATGACTCCCGAACTCGGTACAAACTTCGAAGGTTTTTGGCCGCCTACTAACAGAATACTTCCTATTGCATTAGAAAATCTGAACATGAATTATCAATTGTTATGGAGTGCTGATGCAAACATCCGACCGATTGAATTACTTTATTCGCACGATTCATCTTCTAATAAAGGCAAACTCAGCCTTACGCTAAAAAATATCGGAGTTCATAACACATCTGATAATGTCTATCTTACAATTAAATCTTTAGATAATTCAATTGAAGTAAAAGATAATCAGAAAAGCTTTCTGACATTAAATTCAGGTATCGAAACAAGGCTTAATTTTGAAGTTAATTTTTTGAATAATTTCGTTGATTGCAGTCTTATTCCATTTGAAGTGGAAATACTTAATGAGGGTGTTTACCGAAGAGATACAATTGAAATCAGGATTTTCAACTCAAAACCCGAAGTTCTTCTTAAAGACGGTGTAATCCCGAAGTCATGGGATTTAGGTAACTGGGGATTCGAAAAAGATGCGCTATTAAAACACTTTGTTTTAACAGATAGTCCTATAAAAAATTATCCGAACATCAATGATAATTTTGCTGTTTATACTAAACCTCTGTTCATAAGCGATTCAAATGTTTTCCTTAAATTCTCAACAAAATGGTTTATCGAACCTTCATGGGATTTCTTTGTTGTGCAGGTTCTTCCAGAAAAAGATACTAACTGGATTTGTCTTGAATCATCTCGTATGAGAATTGCAGACCCGGTAAGAGGAGGCAGACAGCTTGTGGGAATGACAGGATTCGACGGCTTCTTCGGAGATTGGTTGACTCAGGAAATTTCTCTTTCACAGTTTTATGGACAGCACATTTTATTACGTTTCGGCGTTCTCAGCGACAATGCAACAAATTATAACGGAGCATTCCTCGATGATATAAATGTCTATTTTCCTGTTTTTTCTTTTGTTCAAAACCAAACAGAAAACAAAAATATTAATTTCACTGTTGCACCAAATCCATGTACTGACTTTATAAATCTTAGTTTTAGAACCACTGAAGATGAAATTTATAAAATAGAATTGTATGATATTTTTGGAAATATAATATTTGAAGGAGAGAGCCTTAATAAAACGAATTTAAATATTTCAACTTTAGGTATGAATAGCGGTATTTACTTTATTTTGATTAAAACACGAACTCAAGTTCAATGTAAAAAAATAACAATATTGAAATAAAAAAAATTACTGCGCACGGGGCGGAGCCCAGTTTCCGCGTTTCCATTTTATTAATTCGAGTTTCGCATAACCGATGTAAAGTTTCATTTTAGCTATAATCGGAACACGTGCATCATCGTCGCTGAACCATCCTTCGTAATTACCGGTTACTCCGTAAACACCCGACCACTCCGCCTTTCCGTTAAAAAACACTGTCCTGACCGGATAATCAACCGCAGAAATTTCAACATTCTCAATTTTATTTTTATTATTTATGATGGTATATGAAGTATCGTTTTGCATAATTGTAGGAACTCTGAATGTTCTCTTTGACTTTACAAACTGACGTGCATAGAAAATTAATGATAAGCCGTCATTCCAGTTGTGATTTGTATATAATGTCCTGCTCGTATCCATTCTTCCATGTTTCCAAACCTCATATCGGAATAGTTTATCTTCCTCATCAAAAATTATTTTTACAAATTCCCATGTTCCGTCTTTTAGTTTTGTATTGCCATGAAATTTATGAGTGTGGGTTATCGAAGGATCCATCCATGTTTCAAAAGTAGTGTGGAGGGAGACAAAGGGAATACCGCTGTAAGAGTCCATAAATGATTTGGTATGTATAACAGCTTTTCCGTCATACATCTCCGGACCATATGTAACAAGCCGGATTTCACCGAGTTTAATACCCATATAGGACACTTCATAAAGTAAATCCTCTCCCGGATATATCATATCGGAATAAATATCTGAAGAAAAAGTAAATGTT
>JBAYGQ010000434.1:0-3204 GCA_041666585.1 Bacteroidota bacterium | reverse complement strand
TAATTAAGAAATTGTAAGTAGTATTACATAGTTTGGTAAAGACAACAGGTGCATCACCGACTGTTTTTGCTTCAAGCAACTTGCCGTTTTTGGAAATTTTGACAACTGCACCCGATAACAATTCGTTGGTTGTTTCATCAACAGGAGCAAATGTAACCTTACCGTTACAGCAGGAATCGTTCTCGCCATTTGTGTTTTTTATAAAATTCTTAGTATAGCTGACATTTTCATTACATCCTACATGGAAGTTGAATTCCTGACCTTTATACGCATCGCTTGAAGCGGAAATCTGGTAATCACCTTCACATATTTTAGAAAAGACAACCTGTCCGGATTCGTTAGTTTTGATTTCGCTTAGTTTAGAACTACCTTTCCAAAGCCTGATTGGAAGCATCGGAACAGGTGTATTATTTACTGAATCTATTGCAGTGAAAGTAATGGTGCCGTTACAGCAAGAATCTTTATCTTCACCGTTGTTTTTCAAAAAAAGTTTTTCGAAAACTAAAGTATCATTGCATCCCATTGTAAAATTAAATTCCTTACCTTTATACATGTCATTAGATGCAGAAATCTGGTATGTACCGGGACAAATTTTTGTGAAAGTAACCGTTCCCTGTTCATTCGTTTTATATTCGCTAAGTTTAGTACTACCTTTCCAAAGTCTGGTGAGCAGATTAACTATTGCGGCTCTTGTAGTGGAATCATAAGCACGGAAAATAATTACACCGTTACAGCAGGAATCAGCATTTGGCATTGGTTCTAACTGCTTATCGGTTGTAATTGTATCGTTACATTCCATCTTTATCGAAAATTCGATGCTTTTGAAACCGTCTTTTGTAATATCGAAACCGTATTCACCCGGGCATACATTAATGAATTTAGCCGAGCCGCCTTCTGTATATTTTTTGGTTAACAGAGAACCGTTTTTGTACATCTTTACAAGTGAGCCGTTTAAAATCTCTCCTGTTATTTTATTCTTAGGAATAATTATAATTACGCCCTTACAGCAACTATCGTTATTGTTGTTCTCTGCTTTTTTGAAGTATTTTGTGAAATTCACTGTGTCATTGCAACCGATATTAAAACCGAATTCAATGCCTTTATACAATTCACTCGATGCTGAAATGGCATACTCACCTTCGCAGATGTGAGTGAAAATAACTTGTCCCTGTTCGTTAGTTTTGAATTCTCCAAGTTTTGAATCGCCTTTCCACAATCTAACGGGAAGATTAACTATAACTGCATTTGTTGCGGAATCAATTGCTGTGAAGACTATGACACCCTTACAGCAACTGTCGTTAAAACGTTTCATGTAAAGATTTTTTATTACTCTCTCTGCGGAATCACAGGAAACAACTTCCAATTCACCTTCCAGAACATTAAAACCTTCTTTTGCAATTCTATAATTATATGTAGCGGGACAAACATTTTCGAAAACTCTTTTTCCGTTTTCATTGGTTAGTGCTTTTCTTACAAGGTCGTTATTTCTCTTGAGCCGGATTTCAGCATTTGGGATAGGTTCATTGCCGTCTTCGGTAAACACATTGAATTCAACTACACCGCAACAACTGTCTTCGTGCAACATTTTGACTTTCAAATCATTTTTGTCATTAGTTCCGACAAGCTTCTTCAGATTTGTTTTCATCGGTTTAAAATCTGAATGTTTAATGTTTACATCGAGATTAGTGAGATCTTCCGGCAGACCTTCTAATTTGTAAATACCGTCTTCATCGGTTGTATCTATGGCAATAATACTTTGAATGCCCGCAGAAGGAAGAACTTCCATAACTGCATTCGGAACTGAATTATTCTGCTCATCTAACAGTACACCGTGAACATAATTGCCTTGTTTGGAAATGTCCGTAGGACTTTCTTTACAAGCTGCAACTATAAGCAGGGAGGTGAAAAGTACAGGAATAATCAAACGACGGAAATAAGTAAAAAAGTTCATTTTGCCCCTTTTCGAATATTTTATAAAAATTTAATATTTTCTAATTTTGATTTTATAGGCATTATTTGTTTAAACAATTAAAGTAATTGGTAGTTAGAACAATTATAATAATAACACAAAAATATCAAAAAAGTTACAAGAAAAAAATAATTTTATTAAATTATACTATTAAATAATTGTGGAGAAATAAAAGATGGAAAATTATAATATCAATCTTGATGTTAAATATCAACCTTTAGAGTTGATAGACCTTCCTCAGATAGTAAAAGACTGCAAAGAGAAATGGTTCAATCAGACTCTTACTAAAGTGAACGACAGCGTTGTCAGAATAGGTATAGTCGAGGGGGAGTTCCATTGGCACAAGCATGATGATGACGATGAGTTCTTCTTTGTGCTGGAAGGTAAACTAATCATTGAATTGGAAAACGGAAAAATTGAACTTCTTCCGAATCAGGGTACAACTATTCCCAAAGGTCTTCTCCACCGTCCCGTAGCACCCATCAAAACAGTTATGCTTATGGTAGAAACAATCGCAATCCAGCCCACCGGGGATTAATTGATTTCTTGTACCCAAGCCCCTGCTTGGGTACAAGAAGTATAACTCCTCGTTCCCAAGCTCCTGCTTGGGAATTAGATGCATTACTTCTTATATAATATCGGACTGCATTTGCATTGTTGCTGTACTATGGTTTTTCCGGCTTCTGCCGACTGACGTGAGCTGTAATCGCCGATAACAACCGCATACATTGTACCGCCGTCAACCTCTTTACGCAAAATATCGGCAAGAAGTCTCTGTTGTTTGAACTTTTTCAATTCGTTTTCAGCGGCTTCTTTTGTGGAATAGATGCCGACCTGCAAGCCCCATTTTTCACCTGAGTTGTTATTGCTATTGTTTTTGATGGCAACTTCTTTTTTATCTACTTTTTCAGGTACAGGTTTTTTGCTGTCTGTTATTATCACATTAGTTTTCTTTTTTGCAATTTCATTTGCTGTTGCTTTTGTTTCTTTAGCAACAGGTTCTTTTTGCTCTTTAACCTCGTTCTTAGCAAAATTGGAAGCTGTACGTACAGCCTCGCTTGCAACAATTAATAATTCAGAATTCGGAAAAAGCTTTCTGTATTTTTCTAATTCAATTTTTGCCTTCTCTGTTTCACCTGTTACAGCATAGTACTGGACAATGCGCCAGTAAGCCTGGTCAGACCATTCGCTTTCGGGAAAGTTCTTAACAATATTTTTGTATTTTTCTAAAGCTT
>JBAYGQ010000433.1:0-3204 GCA_041666585.1 Bacteroidota bacterium | reverse complement strand
GATGAATACAATTAAAAATATCGGAAATCTTTCTGATGAAGATATTCAGTTTCTTACCGATTTGGAAAAAGCATATAAGATGCTTAGCGACGACCTTGATTTATTATCGAAATATTTTGAAAGCAAAAATGATAAAGACTTCAAGGCATTCGCAAAAAATCACGAATTATTATATAAATTTTTGACTGAATTATTTCATAAGGACAAAACTGAATGACAGATGACGAAAAGTTAAAGGAAACACTGGCACTGTATAAAAGCAGTACAAAGGGACAGGTGCAGTTTCAGGAGGTTGATTCGGGTGGTGTAGTGCATAATGTAAAATATCTGTTTTGGCTTGAATGGGCAAGGGCAGAATATCTGCGTGGATTGGGCATTTCTTATACAGCGGAGATGTTTACCAAGGATTATCCTCTGAGGGTAGTGCATGCAGGTATAGATTATTTCTATCCTTTGCAGTTCGGCGATAAATATGAGGTTTTCAGCAGGGTATTCTTTGTTAAAAATTCATCTCTCGGTTTCGAAAATATAGTTATGGATACAAAAGGAAACACAGTTTTATTTGCCAAAGCTATACTTGTTTATTTTGATACTGAATTAAACCTGCCGACACGTATCCCTGAGCATCTGCGGCAACTGATTAAAGATTTTGAGGGTGAAAACGTTCAATTTATTGACTAAAAAATATGCAGGATAAAAAAGCAAAAATCAGAAAACTCGCCGCCCAGTGTGTCTTCCAGAGATTATCATTAGAAGAGTTTCTTTCAGACAAAAGCTATAAGGAAAATATTTTACAGCTTGTATCAATGGGTGTTGGCGGTTTCTGCATATTCAAAGGTGATTTCGCATCCGCAAAGAAAGTTATTGATGCTTTACAAAAACAATCGCTTATCCCTCTACTTTTTTCTGCTGATTTTGAAAACGGACTTACTATGCGTTTCAGCGACGGAACGTCTTTTCCGCATGCTTACGCTCTGGGTAAATGCAATGATGAAACGATTACGATGCAGGTTGCCGAAGCTATTGCGAAAGAGGCAAAAGCAATCGGAGTAAACTGGAATTTTGCTCCTGTTTGTGATATTAATTCAAATCCGCTGAATCCGATAATTAATATCCGTGCCTTCGGAGAGAACGATGACATTGTCAGCAAACACGCAAACGCATATATCAGCGGAACTCAATCCCAGAATGTCATTGCATGTGCAAAGCATTTTCCCGGTCACGGTGATACTGAAACAGACTCTCATCTGGTTTTGCCGGTATTAAACTTTGATGTTGAAAGAATCAGAAATCTTGAACTGAAACCTTTTGAAAGTGCATTCCGAAACGGTGTAAAGTCAGTAATGGTTGGACATCTGGCGGTTCCTTCATTTGATAAATCCGGCTTACCTGCATCGCTTTCTTATGAAATAACAACAAATCTTCTGCGTAAAGAGATGGGTTTCGACGGATTGATTGTTACAGATGCTTTGGATATGAATGCTATCACAAAACTCTATCCATCAGGCGAGGCGGCAGTCAAAGCGTTGGAAGCAGGTGCAGATGTTCTTCTTTTACCGGCTAATCCCTTTGAAGCAATCACAAGATTAATCGAATCTGCGATGAATGATACAAATATATTAAACAGATTAGAAGAATCATCTAAACGAATCCTTGAACATAAGCATTGGTGCGGATTAATAAAAAGTATAAGAAAAGCGGAAGATTTTATAAATGGCGTTCAAACACAAGAATTAAAACCCGGTGAACTTTTCAAAAAGAATGACGATGAACCTTTCAATTCTGAAAAACATGAGAAATTAGCTTTAAAGGCGGCGTTCCGTGCGATTGAAATTCACGGTGACAAAGAGCTAATTCCCTTACCTGAGAAAAATTCTATTCTGGGTTTCGCTGTACTTCAGGGAGAGGACATTCAGCCTCCGACTTTATTCTTCAAATACCTTGCACAATCAATTGACAACAATTGTGAGTTCGGCTTTATTGATGAGAACATATCAAATGAAGAACTGAATGTTTTAATTAAAGACACATCAAAAAATGAAATTGTACTATTAGCTTTTTTCTACAGAGCAAGAGCATATCAGGGCTCTGTCGGTGCTTCCGACAGACTTATAGAGATTGTGAATAAAATCAAAAACAACAGACCTACAGTCTGCATTCTTTTCGGAAATCCTTATTTAGAAGAATCCCTTTCGGCTGATACTTTTATGTTGCCCTATTCAGACAGCACTCCTTCGATTGCGGCATCTATTATGTATCTGAGCGGAAGAACCTTACCCACAGAATAAACAGTTTTAAAAGCATTTTATAATACTTTACTTTTTGTAATAACGCATTACGGCATTTTTGAATTATTTGTCTATGTATTATATGGAAATGTTATGAAAATTCCGAATAATAAAACAAAATTATCCGTATGTATTATTTCAAAAAATGAAGAGAAAATGCTGACGGAATGTTTAGAATCTGTTACTCGGATTGCCGACGAAATTATAGTTGTTGATACGGGTTCAACAGACAGAACAATTGAGATTGCGGAAAAATTCGGATGCAGAATTTACAAAGAAGAATGGAATAATGATTTTGCATATGCCAGAAATTCAGCAATAGCAAAAGCCCGCTATCCTTTTATACTGAGTATTGATGCAGATGAAAGACTTGCTAATCCGGAAAAATTAAAACAGATTCTTGAAGAAAATAACGGTAACATTGGCGGCTGGCTGATTAAAATTATATCTGATATAAATCGGGCAAACGGCGGAACAGATACACATAGAAGTTTTCAAGTGAGACTATTCAGAAATCATTTGCACTTCAGATTCAAAGGAATTATTCACGAACAGATAGCGGACTCAATCCTTAAATCAGGATTTAGGATTGAAAAAACAAATTTGAAAATTAAACATATTGGGTATTCTTATTCTCAGGAACAAATGGAACAGAAGCAAATCAGAAATCTTGAATTATTAAACCTTGCCTTAACTCAAAAGCCTGATGATTCTTATGTATTATTTCAACGTGCAAAAACATTTTTAGTACTGAATAAGTTGGATGAAGCTGAAAAAGACATTATTCAGGCGCTTCGATATTCAAATAATGACTTCACATTGAAATCACAAATATTGAATTATGGAGCAATGATTGCCTTCAGAAAAAGGAATTTTACTTCTGCATTACAGATGGTCAACGAAACATTATTGATTT
>JBAYGQ010000432.1:0-3224 GCA_041666585.1 Bacteroidota bacterium | reverse complement strand
TACTTCTGACACTTGCAAAATTAGATAAAGCAGTCTTCTTTACAGTACCTAACCTTGTTACCATCATTATATACTGTTCGTCGTCAAACTCTTTGACAGGTAAATAGCAGGTAATTTTTTCGTCTGATTCTTTTTGAATTACATTTGCAATTGATCGACCTTTTGCTGTCCGGCTTCCTTCAGGCAAATCATAAACTTTTACTTTGTAGCACTTTCCTTTATCAGAAAAGAACAAAAGGAAATGATGAGTTGCTGCTCTGAATACCTGCTCAACAAAGTCGTCTTCATAAGTAGTAATTCCGCTTGAACCTCGTCCCCCCTTGTTTTGCCTGCGGTAGCTCGAAACAGGTGTACGCTTGATAAATCCATTATGAGTAATTGTTACGATTACATCTTCATTTGCAATCATATCTTCCAATGTAAATTCTTTAGCATCGGGAACAAGCTCAGTTCTTCTTGCGTCACCGTATTTTTTTTTAAGATCTAATAAATCCTCAGCAATCATTTTCATCTGCAATGCGCTGTCAGCTAAAATATTCTTAAGTTTTGAAATTGTAAGAACGAGTTCATCATACTCCTGCTGAATTTTATCCCTCTCCAAGCCTGTTAAACGATGAAGTCTCATATCAAGAATCGCCTTTGCCTGAATCTCAGTTATAATAAAATTCTTTTGTAAATTTAATGATGCTTCTTTCGGGTCTTTTGAATCTTTAATTGTCTTTACAATTGCATCAATATTTTCGAGAGCTTTCAGGAATCCAACGAGAATATGAGCTCTCTTTTCAGCAGCATCCAGTTCAAATCTTGTTTTTCGTATTAAAACCACATTACGATGTGCAATAAAATGCTTCATCATCTCAAGTATGTTCAGTACTTTCGGTCTTCCGTTGACTAAAGCAAGCATATTAGCTCCGAAAGTTACCTGCATTTGAGTATGTTTATACAAATTATTAAGTATGACACCCGGAATTGCATCTCTTTTTATTTCTATTACAACCCTGATGCCGTCCCTGTCGGATTCATCACGTATATCGGAAATGCCGTCAAGAACTTTATGTCTTACTAACTCTGCAATTTTCTCAATCAATCCGGATTTTCCTACCTGATAAGGAAGTTCTGAAATAATAATTGCTGTTTTAGTTTTTTGTTCCTCCACATGAGCTTTGGCTCTTACTATAATTTTCCCTCTCCCGGTTAAATATGCAGATTTTACCCCGCTTAATCCATAAATAATTCCACCGGTCGGGAAGTCAGGAGCAGGGACATATTTAATCATTTCTTCAACTGTTATTTCTGGATTATCTATAAAAGCAATCAATCCGTCTACAATTTCACATAGGTTATGAGGAGGAATGTTAGTAGCCATTCCGACAGCGATACCGCTGGCTCCGTTTACCAATAAAGCAGGAAATACTGAAGGTAAAATCTTTGGCTCTTCCAAACTCTCATCAAAATTCAAATCAAAATCAACTGTATCTTTATCAATATCACGAAGCATTTCAGCAGCAATCCATGATAATCGAGATTCTGTATATCTCATTGCCGCCGCAGAGTCCCCGTCAACCGAACCGAAGTTACCCTGTCCGTCAACAAGCATATATCGCATTGACCATTCTTGGGCAAGTCTAACCAAAGATTCATAAACAGCAGAATCACCGTGAGGATGGTATTTACCTAGTACATCACCGACTATACGGGCGCATTTCTTATAGGGTTTGTTCGGTTGAACTCCGAGTTCGTGCATTCCGTAAAGAATCCTGCGATGAACAGGTTTCAGTCCGTCTCTTACATCGGGTAAAGCTCTTGAAACGATTACCGACATTGAGTAATCCAAATAAGCGCTTTTCATTTCGTCTTCTAAATTTGTAGGTAGGATAGATTCCCTTGTGAGAAGATTCATATAAAAATTCCATAATTCTGTATTGTTGAACTTAACAAGCTACAAATTTACGGAATTATTATGTTTTTTCTTAATGATTTTTTAACTTGTGGAAAAAAAGCAATTATTTGTTTTTTAAAGAAGTTAAAATAGTTTGAATTTCCTGTATTGATTGTTTTAAATAAGGGTCATTTTGTGCAAGATTAATATATCTCTCTAAATCCTTTATTGCATAATCATCTTTTGAAGTATTGTAATAAATAAGACCTCTCTGATAATATATTTGAGGGATTTTCGGATTCAATTCCAAAGCTATATTGTAATCTTTTAAAGCTGAATCTGTTTCTTTTAATAATCCGTAAACAACACCTCTCTGTAAGTATGCTTGGGCATTTTTTGGATTAAGTTCAATTACTTTATTAAAATCTAAAAGTGATTCTTTATATTTTTCTAATTTTTTATATGATAAACCTCTGTTGAAATAAGCTTCGGCAAAATCAGGAGCTAACTCAATAGCAGACGTATAATCTTTTATTGCTTCGGCATTTTTAGCTAATTTATTATAAGTTAATCCCCGGTTGTAGAATCCCATCCTCATTAAAGGTTTGATTTCTAAAGCTTGGTTCAAATCACTTAATGCTTTATCGAATTGCTGAAGCATTAAAAAAGTCATTCCTCTTTCTACAAAAACTTCGGCATATTGAGGAGCAATTGCCAGAGCTTTATCATATTCATTTAAAGCCTGATTGTATTTACCGGCTTTAAATAAAGAAAGACCTTTATTTCTATATGTTTCAGCTTTTTTTGAAAATGAATTTACTGCAAAAACTGAAGTTAATGCTATAGTTATAACTAATAAAATTAAGGGAACCCGTTTCATCACTTTAAAACCAATTTGAAATTACAAAACATTTCATTATATCCTATCAAATTTAATGCCTAAAAAAAATCATCCTTCAAAATCTTAAAATGATAAAGAAACAAAAGGATGATTTTTATTGTTCATACAATCAATTTATTTTTTCCATCTGATATTCAGATTCCTTGCCGCTAAAGCATCATCTAATCTTCTTACAGGAGTACTCAGCGGTGCCTTTAGTAAAGTTTCGGGTTCTGTTTTAGCTTCGTTTGCTATTTTCAACAAAGCGTCTGCAAATCCTTCAATGCTTTCTTTCGATTCAGTTTCAGTAGGTTCAATCAATAATGATTCATGTACAATTAATGGAAAATATATAGTAGGAGCATGAAATCCATAGTCTAAAAGCCGTTTAGCCATATCCTTTGTTGAGACACCCAATTTCTTTTGGTAGTCTCCGCTCATTACAAATTCATGCATACAATGCTC
>JBAYGQ010000431.1:0-3227 GCA_041666585.1 Bacteroidota bacterium | reverse complement strand
TGCTTATTTTGATTATGAACGTTTTTTTTCAAAGAAGAAGAATGCATCATTTAATCTAATTCTAAATTACATTCTTAATAATAATGATAAAGATATAAGAATTTATTATCATTTAACAAAGCACTCAATAAACGCACTCTACAATAAACTTGAAAAAATTTTAGACAAATATTATAATAAAGACAAGAAAGAACTAAAAAAAATTGTTGAAATTGAATTTGAAGAATTTTTAAAAATAACTTTACCTTATCAAGAAAGATTAAATGAAAAATCATTAGAAAATAGCAAATAGAAAAATGTTCCCAAGCGGGAGCTTGGGAACAAGGGATTAATTATCAGAGTTTCAAGAATGAAAAAATATATTATTACAATTGTTTTATTGATTTTTACTATTGCATGTAAAGATACCGATAAGGAAAAATTATATGAAATAGCAAATGATATTATTTTACATCCGGAGAAAGTATTGGATTTGAAAAGTAATTATCCTAAATATTATAACGATGAATATATAAGTTCCAATATGAAGGATTCAATTAAAATTAATAAAATTTATCGTTATATTGAAAATTTATTCCAAAAAAAATCGGAAATCTATAAAGTTATTTTTAAACCAATGGAAAAATTTATATATATGGAGTATTACTATAATCAAATTAGCAAGGATAAAAGAAATAGTGTTGATATGTATTACGTAGAGGTTTGGGAAAATAGTAGGGATGCATACCAAATTATAATAATTAAAGATGGAAACAAATATTACTTTTACTCTGTTGATGAATTGCATACTGCAGAGATGTAGAAAGAAAAGTTTATTATTTGATATCTCCTAAATAAAAGTAAGCAAAAAAAACAAGAGCTGTTTTAAAATTTAGAACAGCTCTTGTTGTTAAAATTTGTGAAGATGAATTACTGCGGTTTTGGAAGAGAGAAAATAGAAAAATGTTCCCAAGCGGGAGCTTGGGAACAAGGTTTAAAGAGCTAAGAGGTTAGATTCTTCACTGCGTTCAGAATGACAATTATTTTATTTAAACATTTCGTCTATTTTAATTATTTCAATTTTTTCAGGAATAATTTTTAGCGAATATTTTTCAATTATTTTGTCTTCATCAAGCACCGACTGCGGTTTCGGTGTTGCATATTTAACAGGACTCGGCACATCATCCACCAATGCTTTCTTGAATTCATCAGCCTTTTGAGTTACAACTGCTATTTTAATATTTTTATATTGAATATGTTTTCTGATTGCTTTGTTTACTTTTTCATGAGTTAATTCTGCAATTTTAGTTCTGAAATATTCTATATAATCACCTTTATCCTGAATACCGTAAAACTTGGAATCAATTGCATAGCCGAGCCTTCTCATCGTCGTCGGTGCATAATTAAGAGCATACTTGTAAAGAAATTTCTTAGTCATTTCGAAATCTTCTTTTGCAATGCCTTTATCAACAACATTTTGTAATTCCCTTAATGCGGCACGCAGGGCAAAATGTCTGTGAATGTGTTGCACAGGTCTTATCCAAACCTCGAATATCTGCTGGTGGCGTGCATTATTAGGCTCCGGCATATTCAATGAAGAGCCGTCTAAAAAGGTTTCTATGTAGGCGTAATCACCATAGTTCAATCCGCGAGCTTCACGAATAACCTGATACAAATGACTAGAAGAATTGCGATGCTCTCCGAACCAGGAAGCGAAAAGAATCAATGCGAAAAAATCATCCTGTCCGCGTAATACGTTTATCGGGAAACCGAAGCTGATTGCCGTTGCATCGCATTCTTTTTCAATCATAAAAAAGTTCTGACCGCTGAAATTTTCCGTCTGAATTTTTGTTGCCTTTCCAACCGGTGAAGAAGGAAGTGCAGAAAAGTCTTTTTTAATCTGAGCTACAAAATCATTTTCGTATGCACCGGCAAGTCCTATATGAACCGCTTCTTTGGTATAAAATGTTTTATAAAAATCTTTAACATCATCCAATGTGATAGCTTTCAGTCCTGAGATACTTCCTTCAGTCAGGTGCCCATAAGGAGTATTATGGAAAACATATCCGTATAATGCCGCTTTACCGAGATCTTCATCGCTTGAATAACGCAAATCGTTTTCAATATAATTAAGCATGTTGCTCTTTATTCTGTTGAAATCATCCTCGTTAAAAGCGGGACTGAGAACAGCTTCTTTGAAAAGTTGATAAAATTCTTTCAGATTATCTTTGTGTACTCTGCCGCTGATAACGGTCATTTCCTTATCAACTTTGGACAGATACCCTGCCGCCATAGGATAAAGCAAGTCTAAAATTTTCACTAATGAATTTGATTTGGTAGCTCCCTCTGTCAGCATTTCGGCAGTAAGCATTGCAAGACCTTCCTTACCCTTTGGGTCATTCTGAGAACCGACGCTGAACCAGATTCTGAAGGACACAGTAGGGTCTTCTTTTACCGACAGGAGAATAAGATTATCTTTATACTGAACTGCAGATTTGCTTTCTGCCATAGTTGCACCTAATACTAAAATTATTACTATACAAAATATTGATTGCAGTTTCATGTTATTTACTCCCCGTAAGAGTTACTACAGTTCTTTTTTCGGGAACAAAATATTTTTGTGTCGCTGTACGAATATCCTCAAGTGTAACGCTTTCGAGGGTGGCAAAATATATATTTACAGTTTCTATTTCACCGGACACAGCAAGAATCCTTGCCAGATTTTCGGCTACTTTATTTGGAGTATCGAGCGACATAAGGTAAGAGTATTTAAGTCTTTTTTTCAGATTATCCAATTTCTCTTTGTCTGCAAGTTTCGTTTGAAAAACTTTAATTGTACTTTCAATTTCATTTTGAATCGGAGAAACATCATTTTCATTTTTGATAATAGCATAAATGAAAAAGAGATTAGGGTCTCTGTTCATCTGTATATCATGAAACAGACTTTGAATTTTTTGTTCTTTTATATAAAGTTTTTTGTACAAATCACTTGTTTCCCCAAAAGCTAATTCACCAAACAACTGAGTAGCTACCCACATTTTATTAGTCGGAGAAAATGCTTCACCTTTGTATGAAATAGATAAAACGGGTAAAGTTTTTCCGGGGTAATCAACTTTAGCCTTTCTTTCACCGTTTTGTACGGGTTCTTTTTCAATCTTTGGAGTAACGTACCCTTTTGTCCACGGACTATAATATGATTTGACCATTTTCAGTGTTGCTTCATAATCAATATCACCGGTGATAACAAG
>JBAYGQ010000430.1:0-3228 GCA_041666585.1 Bacteroidota bacterium | reverse complement strand
TATGCCATTTTATTTCTTTTCTTTTGCTGGGTTTCCAAATACAATTTGATTCTCCAAAACATCTTTAACGACGGTTGATCCCATACCAACCAGCGCGCCGGTTCCTATTGTTTTTCTGTTCCGAATAGTGCAACCAAGTTTAATTTTCACCATATCTTTTATTGTGCAATATCCGCCAATTATAGTTCCGGTTGCTATTTCACAATCATTACCAATCACAACATCATGCCCTATGTGTGAATGAGCCATTACTATATTATTATTACCAATTGTGGTTTTCGCCTCTTTGGATAATGGTCTTTGTATCGTAACCAATTCACTTATTACATTTCCATCACCAATTATAACCATTCCCTCAAAATTTTTGGCATCACGTATCTCGCCATTTGACCCTATCACCGTATAGGGCCCAATGATATTATTTTTTCCAATTTTTACATTTTCGTAAATGATAGCTGTTTCGTGAATTTTATTCGATTTATCAAATTTTGACATTGGATCATAAATATTATCTGCGTTCATAATTTATTTTTTTACAGTGTCGAAAAGAAATATTTTTGAATCATTATCAAAGCAGTGACAATAAAAATTGTTAAAATTCAAAAACTCACCATATCTGTCTATTACATCTTTTTCGTTTGTAAATACCCTTACGTGAGCTATATCGTCAAAGTTTGGAACACTGAATATAAGCCTTGTTCCGGGTTTTATTTTTGATATAAATAAAATATCTTTTTCGATATGTTCAAGTCCCTCGAAACAAATCAATGTATCGTAAATCGAATCATATATAGGATTATCATTTTCATCAAAAATATCTTTTACATAAAAAGGTATAGGGTTGTTTTTGTTTTTGTCATTACAAATACTTATTGCTGTATCGCTAAAATCAACACCAAATAAATAATTATACCCCTTTTTTATTGCTAATTTTGCAAATTGACCAGTTCCACAGCAAGCCTCGCCTATTTTTTCATTTACATTTATCCATGATAAAGCGGTGAGCCATATATTATAATAATCCGTTTGCTCTGCGTCACAAGAATATTTTTTACTCTTTGCGAATATCTCATTGTAATATGGCCGTCCCTGTTCTGATCCCATCTATTTATTTTATTTTTGACAAAAACAACCCATTGTTATAAACTTCGTCGTCGCAATTCTTAACCCGTCTCTGGTATAAAATACTGTATATTTTAGATATTTCACTTTCGATGCTTATCTCTGGCACATAGTTAAATTCTACCAAAGCCTTTGAGTTATCAACCCTGTAATTTCGTATATCCTTATCTGGTAAATCATTAAAAACAATTTCGGTTCCCGGAATGGTGTCTCGTATCTTATCCCCGATTCCCCGCATTGTGATATTTTCTTTTGATAAAATATAAACCCCGCCTCTTTTTACACCACAACATTCTGAGATATATCCCGCGACATCATTTACGGCTATAACCGGCCTCCATTGTTCAGCCCCAAAAATACTTATTTTTTTGTATTTAAAAGCATTTAGGGTTAAAGTATTTATAACTAAATCTAACCTTATTCTGTTATGTTCATCCCCAGTACCAAAAACGGTTCCAAGCCTCAGAATGGTTCCATTACGCTGTAATACATATTTCTCTGCCATTATTTTTGTTTCCGCATAGAAAGACAATGGGTTCAATTCGCTTTCCTCATTAAGAATATTGTCCTGTTTGCCATATACCGAGCAAGTTGAAATAAATATTATATGCTTTTCATTTGGTATCCGTAGGCATAATTCACGATTTGCAATATAGTTTACCTCGTTTGTTAATTTTTTATCTATATCGCAAGCCTTATCGCCGACTATTGCGGCCATTAAGACAATTATATCAATATCGCGTTCTATTGAAAGTTTTACGATCTTTTCCGTTTCACGAATATCACCAAAAAAAAACTTTATATTTTTAAAGTACCTGTTTTCGTATAGCAGATTGTCATAAACCGTTACATCGAAACCATTTTCAACTAACTTATTACAGGTTGCACCCCCAATATAACCAGCGCCGCCAACAATTAATACTTTTGACCCCATTTTTGATAAGCCCATTTTAGTTCAGAAATAATTTCATTTATTTGTTCGTCTTGTAAATCACAATATACCGGCAATGTTATCTCCCTTGAATAATTATCGTAAGAAACGGGATAGTTTTTAATATCATATCCCAGATGATTTTTATAATACGTAAACATTGGAACTGGTACAAAGTGAACATTTGTCAATACACCGCGATTAAATAATTCATTTATTATTAAATCCCTTTGTTTCTCCGTAATATTCTTTATCCTGAATAGAAATATGTGGTAAGAGCTTTTTTTATTTTTTGTTTCATAAATCGGGACCTCGGCCCATTCTAAACCAGATAAGTTTTCTTTGTAAATATCAAATATACGTTTCCTTTTCGCAAGTGTTTCACCTTCGTAATAATCAAATGCCGCAAGTCCTATGGAGGCACATACATCATTCATGTTGCATTTATAACCAGCATCCACTATGTCATATCTCCAGTTCCCGGTATTTGATTTCTGGAAGGCATTTTTAGTTTGCCCCTGTAGTGAAAAGACTGAGAAATGTTTATATAATTCATTATTATCAAAATTTGGAACATCAAAGCATATCGCGCCCCCCTCTGCGGTTGTAATATTCTTAAATACCTGAAATGAAAATACCGTAATATCCCCCAGTACCCCGGTTTGCATACCAGAGTATTTAGCCCCAAATGAATGCGCCGCATCCGATAAAACAAGTATTCTTTTAAATTTTTTCTGAACTTCATTTTCAGACCTAAATATTCCCTTTTTCTCAAAGGTTAAATTTAATATCTCTTTGTAATCACAGGGAAGACCACCCATGTCAACGGGAATTATAACCTTTGTTTTATCGGTTATGGCGTTCTTTATAGATTCAATAGAAATATTAAAATCATCCCTGTTTACATCAACAAAAACAGGGGTTGCGCCACAATGTATTATAACATTTGCAGTAGCGGCGTATGTATATGCCGGTAAAATAACTTCGTCGCCACTACCTACACCGAACCATCTTAGGACCAATTCGAGACCTTCGGTTGCAGAGCTAACGCATAAAACGGATTGACAACCCGTATAGTTTTTTATTTTTTCTTCAAAGAGTTTTGTTTTCTTTCCAGTAGTTAGCCAGCCAGACAACAAGGTGTCTGTAATCTCTTTGATTATTCTTTCGTCAAT
>JBAYGQ010000429.1:0-3230 GCA_041666585.1 Bacteroidota bacterium | reverse complement strand
TATACTTTAGCTTATACTATATTTATATTTTTACATTACTAATATTTATTTTATCTAAATAATAATTTTTGTTGTACTGAATCATTGCTTTAAATTTGTATATTAAATTTATTTAAAAATATTATTAAATAAAAAACGGAGAATTATTATGCCGGCTTTTAATGGATTTTCACCGAAAGTAATTACATTTTTGAAAAATTTAACTAATAATAATAATAAAGAATGGTTCGAAGCTAACAGGAGCATCTATGAAAAAGAGCTAAAGGAACCTGCAAGAACATTTGTTTCTGAGATGGCAGAACGCTTTGCAGCTTCAGGATTGCCTTTTCACGCAGATCCCAAGAAAGCGATTTTCAGGATTAACCGTGACATTAGATTCAGCAAAGATAAATCGCCCTATAAAACAAATACTGGTATTTATTTCCCATATAACTTAATGCAATCTGCAAAAAAGCCTGTTGAATCGCTTGGAATCTATCTTCACATAGATTGCAAAGAGCCTTTTATTGCAGGCGGCATCCATTGTCCCCCTACTGATATACTAAAAGATCTGCGTTTAAGAGTATCCGACGATTGGAAAGATTTGAAGAAAATACTAGAAAGCAAATCCTTCAAAAGTGAGTTTCCATCCGGTCTTGTGGGTGAGTCGCTTCAAAAAGTACCCAGAGGTTTTGATGCCGAGCATCCAGCCGCAGAATGGCTCAAACTCAAGGAGTACACAGTATATAGCAAACTAAATTTCAAAGATATTCACAGCAATAAGTTGTTGGATATATTATTAAAGAAGTCTCGTACAATTGCACCTATGCTTGATTTTTTCAATGTTATATTTGAATAATATTTTTGTTTAAATAATACTATTATTTGGAGAATTCAATGAGTCCGGATAATGAATTGGATTCAGCAGAAAAGAAATCATTGATATTAAAAATCGTAATTCGATTCTCATTGCTACCGTTATTTTTTGGTGTTCTTGTTCTTATTCCCGCAGGAACCTTTGATTATTGGCAATTGTACTTGTATCTCGCTGTGTTGATGTGTCCGATGATTTTTGTTCTTATCTATTTTGTAAGGAAAGACCCAAGGTTTTTAGATAGGAGAATGAGAACAAAAGAAAAAGAAAAAGAACAGAAAATAATTGTGTTTATTACCAGCATTCTTTACTTAACAGGTTTCTTAATCCCGGGATTTGACCGTCGTTTCGGCTGGTCTGAAATTCCGGCTATAATTGTTTTAATTGCAGATTTACTGGTTTTTTTAAGTTATCTATTAATATTTTTTGTATTTAAAGAAAATAGCTTTGCATCCCGTATTATAGAAATAGATGAAAATCAGACAGTAATTTCTAAAGGACCATACAGCATAGTACGCCATCCCATGTATTCGGGAATGATAGTTATGTGGTTAGCAACACCTCTTGCATTAGGTTCATACTGGGCATTTATACCTTTTTCTTTTATTCCTTTTATAATGATATTCAGAGCTTTGAATGAGGAAAAAATATTATCTGATCAATTACCAGGTTATAGTGATTATTGCAAAAAAGTCAGATACAGGTTGATTCCTTTTATATGGTAAATCATTTTTTTGCTTTCTTTTAAGTATTTTTGATATAAAGTATAAATGTCTTTGAATACAAGAATTGATTTTATATATTGCAATTCTGATTTTAAAATTAAAATTTATTAAAAACGGGAAGTCTCATATTATTTTGGTCTCCTATTTTTATTTGAAAATAAATATAATAATCATAAAGGAACTTTTATGAAATTTGCTATTTTAACCGGCGGAGGTGATTGCCCCGGTATGAATGCATTCATTCGGGCAGTAGTCCGGAGTGCAATAAACATACGTCCTTCAACGGGAGTATGGGGAGTAATAGACGGCTGGCGGGGACTCGTTGATAATAATTTCAGAAAATTAGGTCCACGTGATACAGCAGGAATAGCCCAGCAGGGCGGAACTATACTCGGTACTTTAAGAGTACCTGAATTAAAAGATGACCCTGAAATGCAGGAAGCAATTGCATTCAACCTGCATGATAATTATTACGATTATCTTTTTGTTATCGGCGGTAACGGCAGTCTTCGTGCTTCGCAGGTGATTGATAACATTTGCAAACAAAAAGGTTTACGGACTAAAGTGCTGGTATGCGCAGGCTCAATTGACAATGATGTCTGTAATAACTTCGGTTTTTCTGTCGGTTTTTATAGTGCAATAGATAAAAGTCTCGAAATGCTTGAATGGATTCGCAATACTGCAAGCTCCCACCGAAGAGTATATGTTGTCGAATCGATGGGACGGGACTCCGGGTATTTAG
This sequence comes from Bacteroidota bacterium, assembly GCA_041666585.1. Lineage (GTDB taxonomy): Bacteria > Bacteroidota > Ignavibacteria > Kapaibacteriales > UBA2268 > JBAYGQ01. The sequence goes on along the minus strand of JBAYGQ010000429.1, from coordinate 910 downwards.
CGTTTTATGCGGGAATCGCGACAGGTGCCGAGTATATGATACGACCAGGAGAAATAATGGACTTCGAAAAATTGGCGACTATGATTGACGAAAGAGACCGCGATACAAGAATTATTGTTAGTGAAGGTTACGAGAAATCACCTTTAGAAATTCGTCAATTATTAGAAGAAATTTTTAAAAAAAGAAATATTAAGCACGAAATAAGAAATGTAGATATGGGTTATTTCCAGCGAGGTGGAGAGACTGTAGTTAAAGACATAATGCTTGGTAGCTGGCTCGGATATTGTATGGTCAAGGATGCTTTTTCCAAATGCGAAAGCGGTTTTTATGCCGGATATAACACATGCCAGAAACCGAGTGTGCTTACTCTTGATGAAGCTAATGACGACGAGAATGTAAATCATCTTGAAATTCCGCAGGAAGTAATTAATTTCGCACTTGCACTCAGATAATATGTTCTCTTGAATACATTTTATTTAACAAACAGGACTGTTTCTAAAAAACAGTCCTGTTTTTTTATTAATTTTGAACTTAATTAATTGCAGTAAATAATTTTTTTATGAACAACATTTTACGTCAAATCAATATAAATCTTACTAATCCGCATGGAGACACGATTTCAGGCGATTTAAGAATGCCGTCAAACAGAACCGATCTTCCTCTTGTATTGATTATGCACGGATTTAAGGGTTTTAAGGATTGGGGTTTCCTGCCTTATTTAAGCGAACAACTTTCATTAGAAAATGCAATTACCTTTTGCTTTAATTTTTCGCTTAACGGCTCCATGGGCTACGATTCAATAGTATTAGAAATGAATAAATTTGCAGCAAATACAGTTACCCGTGAGCTGGAGGATATTGAATTTATTATTAATGTTATTACTCATAGCAGAACAATTTCAGACGAACTA
>JBAYGQ010000428.1:0-3232 GCA_041666585.1 Bacteroidota bacterium | reverse complement strand
TTGATATATTTATTCTCATTTTCGAACCTTCAGAAGTTAGAAAAACTAATTAGCTCCGGTTTAGAGAATTTTCCTGATTTCCTGAAAAGCATTCAGGAGAATACTTTTCATCGGTTCGGCTTTCTGCCAGTCATTTGCTTTTGCGTATCCCATTAGTTCGATACCGAATGCGGCGATATCATCCAGACCGAATTGCAGACAGGAACCTTTAACGGTATGTCCCAACCTGTAAAGTTCGTCGGAATTTTGATTTTTAATCAGGTCGTCGAATTGGGAATTAATATCCTGAATCCATGTGTCAACAAATTCAGGAAGCAGTTCCCGCACAAATGGGTCTTCCGGCAGTATCACTATAGAAATCCTTAATATTTAAAATGAAATACTAATTAAGAAAATTCAAAAATTATGCTCAAAAAATAAAACTGTAAGCCGAATTCTGTCTTCGGTAAAAATAAATTTACCGGAGGCAACAATTAATCTGGGTGCAATGTCGCCATTACACTCGTGCAGCCTACCCGGATACAGAGGCTAATGCCGTTGGACGAACAGCCCTTTGTCCGTCGAAGCGAACCCGTATCCCTATTTGGCTTTGCTCCATGCAGGGTTTGCCGGACTTCCGGTTACCCGGACAGCCGGTGAGCTCTTACCTCACCATTTCAACCTTGCCTCCATGACCTTCCGCCGAGGCGGAAGCGGATTGGCGGTGTACTTTCTGTTGTACTTTCCGTCAGCTTACCTTTCGGTTCACTGCCTTCGTGTTACGAAGTGCATTGTTCTTCGGAGTTCGGACTTTCCTCATATATTTTTTCAAATATACGCTGTTGCCCGTTTTACTCTTTGAGCATAAAAAATCAATGAACACATTTTCAATTTTGATTTAACAACTACAAATTTAACTAAAAAATCTTATAATTATTCTCTGATTCAGAATTTAAGATAATTATAAAAACGATTTACAAAATGATAAGTTAAAAATTTTGAATTCCGAATTGAAATATTGAAGAAGTCATAAATATGAATTTGGGTTATGCGATATATAATATAAATAAAAAAAATAGCTTTAATATCTTCACAGTTGTAAAATTATTAAAGCTATAAAAAACTTGTTATATTCAGAAAAAAAAATAATTCAGAATTCAGAATTACTTTTCAAGTATAGTTTCGTCAATTTCAAAATCTTCGGGATACAAGATTCTACCACAGTTTTCGCATAAATACAAGGAGTCTAAATTGTTCCTGATTTCCACGATTTTTTGTGGAGGTACGGCACTGAAGCAACCCGAGCAACTATTTCTGCGAATACTGACACAGGTATCTTTAGTATGCAGACGGATTCTTTCGTATTCCTGCAAAATATGAGATTCAAGCTTTGCAACAAAAAGTTTGCGTTTTTTATTATAGAATTTGACTTCTTCGTTTTGGTCGGAAGAAATTTCTTTTAGTTCTTTCTCAAGCTCGGTCAGATTTCCTTCGGCTTCAGCTAATTCGGCTTTTTGTTGTGCGAGTGTTTTTAATAAATTTTCTTCTTTTACTCCGACAGTGCGCAATTCATCTGTTATTTTAATAAATTCTTGTTTTGAAAAATCTATTTCTTTGGTGATTGCATCAAATTCCTTATTGTTTCTTACAGAGAATTGTTGCTTGGAAAGCTTTTCTTCTTTTTCTTTCAAACTTTTAAGTGTAACCTTAGAAGTTGACACGAATTTTTTAAGGTCTTCGATAATTTTTGTAGTTTCTTTGACCAAAGCTTTAGAACTGTTAACTTTGATTTTAGCTTGCTTTATTTTATCGGGGAGATCTCCATATTCTTCTTCAAATTCGTCAAGATTAGAATCAATTAATGCGAGTACCGCCAGGTAATAGAGTTGAGATTGCATGAGAACACCTATTTATTTGAAATATTATTATTAGCGATTTAAAAGGTAATCCTTTTGTTTTGTAGAATATTTATCCGTGTACGGATAATACAAAACCGGATTAGTTAATTGTTTTGATAATTTATAACTATTTATCTCTGAATCCTTCAGATTTTCTTTCAGTAAATTCATAAGCCCAAGCGGAACAAATTGTTCCATTTCATAGTGTCCGGCATCGATAAGAGTTAGTCTGCCTTTAGCACGATGGAAAGTATGATAACTTATATCGGCAGTAATAAACGCATCCACCCCCGCAGAAATAGCGTCTTCGAAGAATGCCGTTCCGCTTCCTCCGACTATAGCAACACTTTCTATTTTATCTGATTTTTTCCCGATAGTGTATCGGATGGGAGCATTACAAATTGAATGTAACCTGGAAATCAAGTCATCTAATTTGAGAGAGTTCTTAGGACAAGCTATAACTCCCATTCCTCTTCCGCTAACGGATTTATCGGGAATCAAAAACCTTTTTGTTTCCAATCCCAGTAAATTTGCAAAAATCCGGCTTGTGCCTTTGGAATAAGAATCGAAATTTGTATGGATTGAAATCAGGGAGATGGAATTTGAAATTAATTTTGTAGTTAGTTTGCCGACTCTGTCTGTATCTTGTATTGATGTTAGCGGGAAAAAGATGAGAGGATGGAAGGTAATGATGCAATCACATTTTAACTTAACAGCCTCTTCAATTACCTTGTCGTCAACCTCAATCGTAAAAAGTAAATTTTGAATCTCGTTTCTGCCGCTTTGTATCTGTAGCCCTATCCTGTCGCCTTCAATTGCAGTTTCCCGAGGTAAAATTTCTTCGATTGTTTTTAGTAACCTTTCAATCCTCATCAACAACTCGAACGTAAAATATATGTGTTTTTTGAACTTGTAAAAGTTTTTTTATGTATAAACGAATTCAAAATTACAAAAGTTTAATCGAACATACAATTTTTGCAATTCTTTATTCGTTGTTGCAATAGAAAACATTCTTATTTTTGAATTGTTTATTATTTTCGAGTTTAAAATGAAAAGAACTATCCTTATAATATTGCCAATTTTAGTTGTAATTATAAATTGCTTACCGGGCAATTCAATTTTTGCTCAAATAAAAGGTGAAACAGCTCCAAAATTTAATCCGGATACTGTTTTTGTTTTTAATTCACCTCGACCGCTTGTTGATGAACGGATGTTAACTAATACATTTAAGCATGGATTAGGTCTTGATGTGCTGTTCTCGAATAACGGTTTTGGAATCGGATTGTTTTATCAACACTCTTTTAGTAAAAATTTTATAGGCTTTGCAAGTCTATATATGTCAGGCGCTAGAAATA
>JBAYGQ010000427.1:0-3235 GCA_041666585.1 Bacteroidota bacterium | reverse complement strand
TTACAGCTTCTCTGGCGATTGAGATATTATATTCCCAAGCTTCTTTTGAAGCAGGATCTATCCACGATAAATTATTATTATCAACCCATAAAACAGGATTTTTAAGATCTACGGTTTTCAGTTTATTATAGATCGCTAAGTCAGGACGAGCTTTTACCAGGGCTGAATCCTCAAAAACAGATATTCTGGCGATTACATAAACTCCATTATTATGAAGTTTTTGTATAAGACCATCAAGAGCAGAAAGCTTATTTTGTCCAGAATAATCTTTAATATCAATTATGACTGCATTAATCTCTGTGGTCTTTAAAAGATTGTCTAAATATTCCAAATATTTTTGACTTCGGGCCGACGAAGAAGTAACATAAACTGCTTTTACTATTTCAGGAACATCAATTAATTTTGAATTATAATCAACCTCAACGGTTTCAATAATTTTTTCATTATTAATTATAGGTTCTGCATTAATTATAGGTTCTGCCTCAGTAAACCAATCTACTATCGTGGAGTTCATATTATAATAAAGCAAAATATAATAAAGACCCACAGAAAAGGGGATTATCAAAATTATAAAAATAAAAAGAATTATTTTTTCCGGAGTATTCATATAATATTTTAAATTATTTCTCTATTATACCATAAAAAAAATCAAAGATAATATCTTTGATTTTTTTAACCTGGGCGGCTAACGGGATTCGAACCCGTTCTGAGAATGCCACAGATTCTAGTGCTGCCATTACACCATAGCCGCCATAAATAATCGAACTGTGTCCTCGGTGCGATTTGAACGCACAACCTACTCCTTAGAAGGGAGTTGCTCTATCCAGTTGAGCTACGAGGACATGTTATATTTTCGCGATATTTATTTTTTCAAGAAAACCTAATTTCCAACCGTTCATTCTTCTAAACAAATTTTTATCGTATACGATAATAGCACAAGTTCCATTATAAAGTTTATTTTTTCTTTGTCCTAAAGATGTTGGTTTTATTTGTGTTTTGTAAAATTGAGTTAAGGGGATTTCGGTAATTTCTGACCAAAAATTGTGCATATCCTTTCTACAATGGAGCGCATGTATATGAAGAGCAATTTTAATTTTGTCTTCTGAAACTTTACACACCTCTCTAAACCACCTCATCATGAATTTTATCATTACTGGGTCGGAGTTACTAAATTTCACGACTTCGTTAGTTTTGGCTCCTTCTGCCCAATATAGCATTAAACCCGAAGAAAATAAAGGGTTTTTTAAAAGACGCTCGACCTCTTTTTTTGCTTCTATTGTTATTTGTTTAGTTGTTTCTATTCTTTTCTGTTGATTAGCTTTTGCCATTCTATACGCATTTTTTTGCTTTAATTCTGTATAAATTCTTTTTTCTTGTCCGGAACTTAGCTTAATATCTCTCAGCCACAAACTTAAAGTGCTCTTCGAAATTTTAATTTTTTTTCGAATTTCGCCATAGCTTTTCCCTAGTTCTCTCATGCGAATTGCTTGAACTTTTTCTTCGAATTTCATAATCGAACATATGATGTTATTTAATAATAATATCATATGTGTTCGATTTATACAAGATATAAAAATTGACTTAAAATAAAAAAATGATAGAATAATTAATATCGGGGTGTCGTATAGTGGTAGTATAAACGCTTTGGGAGCGTTTGGTCTGAGTTCGATTCTCAGCACCCCGACCAATTTTAAATCTTTATGCGGGTATCGTATAACGGCATTACCCAACTTTTCCAAAGTTGTGACAGGAGTTCGACTCTCCTTACCCGCTCCACATTAAAATTTGGTACACTTAAAATATTTATAGTATACTATATTATGGTCAAAATTTTGGAAGTCAAAATTGAGAGAGAGAGAGAGAGTAAATAACTCCCCAAAATTTTTTGATTTTCGTTTTACTAAAATCACAACGATTTTCTTGTGTGCTGTTTTCTTATTTTTTGGATTTAATGATTGTGTTTTTGCATTAACGGATGTCGCTCCACACAATATGACAACTGATTCGGCCCCGAGTCCTTATGTCACTTCCGCCGGGTCGACATATTCAGGATATAATGCTTTTCATGCTTTTGACGGTGCTTTTGATGAAACCCATCGCTGGATGACTAATGGGCTGGCGAGTTGGATGCAACTTGATATGGGAAGTGGTAATACTTATGTAATTAACAGTTATGCGATAAAGGGGCAGCCGGCTACGCGGACGGCGCAGTCGCCGACAGCGTGGACTATGTTGGGTTCAAATGATGGTTCGACGTGGGATACACTGGACACCGTGAGTGGCGAACCCGCATGGTCTGCTGGTGAGCTTCGTACATATACCTGTGATGTTGCGGCTACAGCTTACAGATATTTTAGGATTAATATTACAGCTCCAAATGCTTATGTTGGCGTGGCTGAACTGTACTTGTATTTGGCTCCAGAGGCCGTAGCATACACACTCGTTGGTCCTACGGGAGTGGTAAATGGTGGTACGAGCACAAATTTCACAATACAACCCGACGGAATATTTACCGGAATAATCACTCCTAATGATGGCGGTGACGGAGGTACATTTGTCCCATCAAGTCTTACATGGTCTTCCAGTGCAAGTGCTCAAACTTTTACCTATACTCCAGCAAGTGCTGGAGCCAAAACTATCTCTACATCCGATAACGGTAGCTTGGTAGACCCATCATCTTTATCCTTTTATTCGGCAACATACTACACTATCCAGCCCGCTGATTTATGGGATAATGGATATTCAACAGATGAAACTGATTATTATTTATCCAGCCCATTCGCAAGACTTATTACAACAACTAACGCAACGGGTTTGTCCCTTACTGTATGGTCAACCCTATATTCTTCTTGGGCAAATAACTCTAAGGTGGCTGTTATTGTTGACGGCACGCCAACACTGTTCACTCCAACGGCAAACGGTTTGAATACTTTTACTTTAGATAATCTCGCAACTGGCACAAAAACTATAGAATTGGTTGCGAGTACGCAAATTATAACCGCTCCGCATAAAGGAACATTTTTGAAATCTGTAGCATGGTACGGAAACAGTACGACTATCACAACGCCAAGTAACTACAACAGAGTAACAATATATGGCGATTCAACGGGCGTAGGCTGGAATACCACTAACCCGCCAACCGATGCCGTTGGATTTTTGATAAAATCCGAGTTAGGAGGAGTTTCTTTTTTACATGAAGCTATTGCGTCAAGATCATTGGCGATTGATTCTAATA
>JBAYGQ010000426.1:0-3238 GCA_041666585.1 Bacteroidota bacterium | reverse complement strand
TTTCAAACGGGTAATGCATTTGTGCAAATGGCATGGCACCTGAATCGAACCAAGCATCCGCTACTTCATGTATGCGTCGGTATGTTTTACCGTTTTTTTCAAATATCACTCTATCCACAAAAGGTCTGTGAAGGTCAACTTCTAAATTTGCTTCTTTAAGCGGAACTTTCCTTCCGTCTTCAAATTCATAACTGCCTTCCATAAGTTCTGCGATTGAGCCGACAGCAAAAGCGTCTCCGTCGGGAGCTACCCATATCGGAATCGGTGAACCCCAGAATCTGTCGCGTGATAAGTTCCATTCTTTTACATCTTCCAACCAATGCCCGAATCTTCCTGTACCGATTTCCGGAGGCTGCCAGTTTATTTCTGAATTGAGTTTCAGCATTTCATCTTTGAACTCCGGTGACTTGATAAACCACGATTCACGTGCATAGTACATCACGGGATTGCCGGTTCTCCAGCAGTGAGGATAGCTGTGGACGTAATCATTCGAAGATTTATAAATTTTACCCGCATATTTCAGCGCTTTTATTATGTCTTTATCCGAACTTTCTTCCTCATGGTCAGGATACGTAAAATGCTTGATTGCCCTGCCTGCCCATTCGCCTAACTCTGCCGTAAAATGTCCGTTTGGCGTTACCGGTTGCAGAAAAGGCAGATTATGTTTTTTAGACATTGCATAATCATCTTCACCGAAAGCCGGTGCCATGTGTACCACACCGCTTCCGTCTTCGGTAGAAACGAAGTCACCGTTAAGAACAGCAAGTGCATTCGGATATTTATTTTTATCTAATTTTATGTAATCGAAAATCTGCTCATAAATTGTACCGAGCAAATCTTTTCCGGTAAATGTATTCAGTATTTCGTATTCACCGTCCAGAACAGATAATCTTGATTGTGCAAGGACTAATTCGTCAACTAAAGTTTCATCTTTTGTAATTCTTGTATTTCGTACATGAACGTATTCAATATCCTTTCCGACTGCAAGAGCTACATTTGCGAAAAGCGTCCATGGGGTAGTTGTCCATACCACTATGCATGCACCGACAATTTCTTTTATTTTCGAAGATTCTATTTTCAGTTTCAGATAGCAGTTCGGGTCACGCACATCCTTGTAGCCGAGAGACAATTCATGAGAACTGAGAGGCGTTTCAATTGTAGGAGATTGCGGAACAACCTTGAATCCTTTGTATATAAGACCTTTGTCGAAATAAGTTTTAAGAGCCCACCAGACCGATTCCACATAATTATTGGTACACGTTATATATGCAGTATCGAGGTCAAGCCAGTAACCCATTCTGTCAGTCAGAGTGCGCCATCCTTGGTCCATCTCAATATTTTTGTAAACAAACTCTCTGCATTTATTATTGAAATTACCTATACCGAAATTAATAATGTCATTTTTATTAGTAAATCCAAGCTCTTTTTCCACTGCTATTTCCACAGGTAAACCGTGTGTATCCCATCCCGCCTGACGTCTTACATAAAAACCGCGCATGGTTTTGTATCTGCATACGGTGTCTTTAATAGTACGTGCCATTAAATGATGCAAACCCGGCTTTCCGTTAACCGTAGGCGGACCCTCATAAAAAGCAAAGTGGTCCCTGCCTTCGCGGCTAAGCAAAGTCTTATTGAAAATATCTTCCTTTTCCCAAAATTCCAGAACCGCTTTTTCTAATTCAGGATAAGAGAACTTTTCGGGTAACGGCTTATACATTTTATTTATATCCCAACTACAAAATCTCAAAAAAAATAAGCAACAATATTACCACTTTTTTGGCAATAAAAAAAATATAAATTCAAAATAAATATATATTTTACTTGAGTTGAAACATTTTTTGAAAATAATCGTTAATTTAATTCTAAATGAATAATTACTATTTTGAATTACTTCTTCTAAAGGCATTTTATGAAAAACAAACGAATGGTTTCATTTTTTATCGCTCTTCTTTTTATTTTCACTTCAAGTCTTCAGGCTCAACAAAACATTAACTATAATGACCCGAATTATAAGATTCTTCCTGAATCCAATATAAAAATCGGAACTCTACCCAATGGACTGAAATATTATATTAAAGAAAATAAAAAACCGGAAAAAAGAGCAGAACTTTATATCGCAGTTGATGCCGGTGCCGTACTCGAAGATGACGACCAGGACGGACTTGCTCACTTCACAGAGCACATGTGCTTTAACGGAACAAAGAATTTCCCCAAAAAAGGTATCATTGATTTTCTCGAATCAATCGGAGTAAAGTTCGGTGCAGATTTGAATGCATATACTAACTGGGACCAGACAGTTTACACACTTTCGAGAATGCCTACCGACGATATTGAAAAATTCGATAAGGGTTTGGATATTCTTCGCGACTGGGCAAGTAACGTATCTTTCGAAGATGCGGAAATTGACAAAGAGCGAGGAGTTATCGTCGAGGAATGGCGTCTCGGCAAAGGTGCCGAAGACAGAATCAGTAAAAAACATAACAAAGTTTTATTTTATAACTCTCGTTATGACCTGCGTGATGTTATCGGAGATACTGCAATTTTGAATCATTTTAAATACGAAACAATCAGAAGATTTTACAAAGACTGGTACAGACCGGATCTTATGGCGGTAATTGCAGTCGGTGATTTCAACAAAGATGAAGTTGAAAAGAAAATCATCGAACGTTTCAGCAGTCTTCAGAATCCTGCAACTGCACGCGAAAGAACGCGATATAAACTTCCTCCCCATAAGGAAACTTTCGTTTCAATTGCGACAGATAGAGAATTATCATTTCCTAACGTTACAGTTTATTTCAAAAATCCTGACAGAGATGCTTCTACAATCGGCTCTTACAGACAGGATATTGTTTCCAGAATTTTCACAAGTCTGCTAAGTTTGCGATTCAATGAATTAAGACGCAAACCAAATCCTCCGTTTTTGTTTGCCGCCGCAAGCGAAGGTGAATTTGTAGGCGATACTAGAGTACTCTTCCTTTTTGCAGGTGCTAAAGGCGACGGTATCAATACCTGCTTTGAAAATCTACTTACGGAAGCCTTCAGAGCTAATAAGCACGGTTTCACTCAGACCGAACTCGACAGAACAAAAAAGGAAACTTTAAGAAATGTAGAACAAATGTACAACGAAAGAGATAAAACCGAATCTGAAAACTATGCTCAGGAATATCTCAGAAATTTCCTCAAGCAGGAACCTATCCCGGGTATAGCAACTGAACTTGATATTTATAAAAAATTTATT
>JBAYGQ010000425.1:0-3244 GCA_041666585.1 Bacteroidota bacterium | reverse complement strand
TCCATCGGCATTTCTTTTCCGATATCCTTCATCAGATTTTCGAGTTCCTTCATCTCGTCTGACATATCCTTCAAATCATCTTTTAGCTTTTTCTGTTGGTCAGCAACTTCATCTCTTTTACTTTTATCATTCGGATTTGCATTTTCTGATTTCTTCTGCAATTCTTCCTGCTTCTTCAGAAGCTCTTCGGCTCTTTTTGTAAGAGCATCAACTTTTTGTTCAGCCTTTAATCTTTTCAAAATTTTCATTGTACGCTCAATGCTTTTCTTAAAGTTTTCTTCATCGAACTGCATCTGCTGCATAGCTTTCTGAATCTGGTCAGGTGAAACCTGTTCAAGGGCTTTCTGTATCTTATTCTGCATTTCCCTCAGTTCAGGAGAGTTTACTTCTTTCATCAGCTTCTGCAGTTCAAGATATTTTTGCAGAGTTTCCGGTGACAAAGCTTTGTTCTCCTGCAGTGACTGAGTTACATCATCAAGCTTCTGCTGTACATTATTTAGTTTTTCCTGAATTTCCTGCTGTTTTTTCTGCAGGTCCTGCATTTTCTTCTTTTCTTTCCAATCTAATTCTTTTTGATTCGGTTTTTTCAACAATTCCTGATTCAGATTTTCAACATCTTTCTTTATTTCTTCTGTTTGATTCAATATATTTTTCAAATCTTTTTCGATTTTCTTCTGGTCTTCGTCTGCATTGTTTAACACTTCGTCAAGCGAAGGAAGACGGAGCATCATTGTTTGAGTTCTGGCGGTCTTCGGACCGGACACAATATCATTATCATAAACCTCAATATAGTATTCATAGGTATCTTCGGGAGCGATTCCGATACTGTTCAGATTCCACATATATGGAACTTCTGCGGCTGTTTCGCTTGTCAATAGCGGAATAGAAATTGATTTATACTTTGTTTCAGCATCTGCATAATTTGACTTAATCAATTTATAAAACAGTTTCAATCCTGAAAAACCGTAATCATCCGAAATCGAAACTTTTAGCGGAAGCAAAGCATCTTCACTCAGTTGTACATCTGTTGTCGGTATTAAGAGTGAAATAGCTGGATAATCATCATTGGTTGCTATAATACTGTATTTAACGGGATTTGCGCTGAATTCACCGTTTACGTCCTTCAATTGCACATAATATGTACATGAACGGGATATTCTGAATGAACCATAAGCCTTCTTGTCATCAACCTTCATTGAAACTTTTTGTGTGTCAACAACAGAACCTGAAGAATCGGCATTGTTAGATTTCGGTATTTCAAACACAATTTCAGCATAAGAAAGTGATTTATTCGAAAGTATCTGCAAACTGACCTGAGAGCCTCTTAAAGCGGTTAAATCTGCTGATTGCTCATCGAAATTTCTTGCAGATAGCTTTGTATATCCGGGAAAACTAAGGCGTCCCGAAAGAGTTCTTACCATTGGTTTGTCAACTACTTTAATAATTCCTTCTTCTGTTCTGACTACAGAACTCAGCCACGGAGCTTCGGCATAGAAAAATAAATTATTCTTGGAAGCAGGTATTTCATATTTATAAACACCCGCGGAATCGGAACGGAGTGTAACTGCATCGTAAGCTTCCTGCTGTTCTTCTCTGATAAATAAAGTAACTTTTTCGGGTGATGTTCCTTTTGCTCTTACAATAATTGTTATAGGTTTTCCCCGTAACGAAATTTCAGATTTCGGTTCAATTGATAAAGAAAAAGGAGCTGGAGGTAAAAATGATTTGTTGTAATTTGCAATCCGATAGAATGCACTGCTTAATCCGGTTTGAGAAATTCCGAATGCTCCGCTCATTATAACCATTACCATAAAAAAAGCAAACAGAGATTTTTTGAAATCCTGTTTGTCTATAATAACATCAAAGTCTTTGTCTGAAACTAAAGCAGAGACATTTCCAAAAGCGGCATAAGATAAATCCTTTGATGTACCGCTCGGCAAAGCAATGTTTCTGACAAGCTGAATTGCATTGCACAGATTATCTTTTATTTCAGGATAATAACTGCCGATTCGTAAAGATATATTTATGTCGTCAGGTAAATTTTTTATTCCGAATGCACGTAAAACCGGTTGAAGAAGATAAACAGCAAAGAAAAAAGCTGTACCTCCGAGAAAAAACAACGCAAGAAAAGTCCTGAAAGATTCATCACCCCTTGCAAAAATTTCTATCACCGAGATTGTAAAAATCAGCGCAACTGCGGCGGCACATAGTTTAAACAAACCGCTGAATGTAAGAATAATTGTTTCTTTATTTCTGGTTTTATTCAAACGATAAATTAAATTATCGAAATTTGTTTTCGCTTCACTCATTTTCGTTCCTAAAAATGATAAATCCGGTTAATGAGTCATTGCCCATACTAAAATATTCGTTGCCATTTTAAATGATGCTTCTCTTTTTTCGGGTGGGTCTTTATAAATGTCAGGGTCGACCCAGCCGTCTCCGAGATTGCTTTCGTAAGTATAAAAAACGCAAAGTCTGCCGTTATAAAATAAACCTAATCCCTGCGGCGGTTTGCTGTCATGCTCGTGTATCTTTGGTAAACCTGTCGGAAATTTAAAATGACTTGAATAAATTCCGTGATTAAAAGGCAACTCTACAAAATTCTGGTCGGGAAAAACTTTTTTCATTTCTTTTCTGATATACTGGTCAAGTCCGTAATCATCATCAATATAAAGAAATCCCCCGTTCTGGAGATATGCCTGCAATTTCTTTACTTCAGTCGCAGAAAAATTTACGTTACCGTGTCCTGTCAGAAACAGTAAAGGATATAAAAATAAATTATCCGATGCCAAATCTACATACTCGTAAACAGGATTGACGTGTATGTTTGTATTCTGAGCAATAAATTTCAGCAAATTCGGTTCACCGGTAGGGTCATTGTACCAATCGCCACCGCCTGAATACTTTACCCTCGCTAATTTTATCAGACTCTCATTTTTCTGTCCGAATAAAGGAACTGAAAATACAAAGATTATTATCAGCAAAAAACAAAGAAAATTCTGAATTCTAATTTTTTCTTTGAGACTTTTCTGTTTTCGGATATGAATAACTTTATTCTTCATTTCCGGATGCTCTTGCTCATTTTCGATATTTATCTTATTATTCAAATTAGTTCTCAATAAAATATGTTTATTAATTTTGGTGAAATGATAATTTATCTCATAAACTTAATAAATGTCGTCCTAAAATTCTTTCAATTCAGAATTCAGCATTCAGAATTCAGAATTGATTAAAGTGAATTCAC
>JBAYGQ010000424.1:0-3253 GCA_041666585.1 Bacteroidota bacterium | reverse complement strand
CTTCTGAAAAATTTAGTCAAATGTATTTATGATAGTTCTGATTCTAACATTTTAGTCCTTGCTTATACTAACAGAGCTGTTGACGAAATTTGTTCGGTACTAAAGAGAATACGTGATGAAAAGCCGGATGTTTTCTCCTTCATCAGACTCGGTTCCAAAGAATCATCCGAACATACAGATGTATTGATTTCCAAACTCGCAGAAACATATCCGATTGAAGAGCTGATTGGAACAGTAAAAAATACAAGAATAATAGTTTCTACTGTTTCATCTGTACTTACAAATCCTGAAATAATGCGGATTAAAAAATTTCATTATGCAATAATTGACGAAGCAAGCCAGATTTTAGAGCCGCAGATAATAGGTATTCTCAGCCAAATAGAAAAATTCATTATGATAGGCGACGAAAAACAATTGCCTGCAATTGTTGTGCAAAATTCCAGATTTGTAAATATAAATAACGAAAATTTGCAAAGTATAGAACTCAACAGATTAGATGGGTCTTTGTTCGAGCGGCTCCTCAAAATATGCAAAAATAATAATTGGGAACACGCTTTCGGCATGCTTACCTCTCAGGCAAGGATGCATAAGATTATTCAGGATTTCCCCAACCATAGCTTTTACGATGGAGAATTAAAAGTTTTCGACAATAAATCATGGCAGACGGCAACCGATAATATATTCAGTAATGAATCAGATAACGCAATCGAAAGAATTCTGGCAAAAAGTAGAATAATATTTATTGAATCCCCCCCCGAAGATAACAGAAAAGTGAATTTTCAGGAAGCAAAAACTGCATCGTTAATTGCAAAGACTATTTCATCTTCTTACAATTCGGAGTTTACACACAAAACTCTCGGAATCATTGCACCATTCAGAGCTCAATGCTATGAAATTCTGAAAAATTTGCCTGAAGAATTAACCGAACTTGTAACGGTTGATACTGTCGAAAGATTTCAAGGCTCAGAGCGGGATTGCATAATAATTTCATTCGCATTAAATAACGTTTATCAGCTTAAATACACACAGAATTTGATTAATATCGGCGATTATCAGGTTGACCGGAAATTAAATGTTGCTCTGACCAGAGCAAAAAAACATCTTATAATGCTTGGAAATTCCGAAGTACTTTCTCAGTCCTCGGTTTTCAACTCACTTATTCAATACGTTAAAAATGCAGGAGGATATTTCAGCAATGATTAGTTCACGGAATCAGTCGCTGATTCGCAAAAAATTTCTTAATTTGTATAATTAAAAAGTGGAAAAATTCTTTCTCTGTCTTATCGTTAATACATAATATTAATAACAATTTTGAACTTTTATGACTGAAACAAACGAAAACCCGAATAACCGGACTGCGTCCCCGCAAAAAAACTTTGACGCCGTTCTCATTCTCACTCTTTTATTAAAATACAAGAAATTCATAATCATCAGCGTCAGCCTCGCTTTTGTTGCTTCCGTTGTAATTACTTTACTAATGCCAAATTGGTACAAATCAACCGTTAATGCCGTACCTCCTAAAAAAACTCAGAGTTCTTTATTCGAAGGAGCTATGTCAGGAATTACATCAACACTTAAAGATTTCGGTTTAACCAAACTGACGGGCAAGACAGAAGGTTACAGTTACCTTGTGATTCTGAACAGCCGCTCTGTAAAAGATTCGATAATTAAACAATTCCGGCTCGCAAAAGATTATGATATCCCCGACACATTGTTTTCAGAAGTTCTAAAAGAATTCGAAAGCAATCTTGATATCACTAACGAAAAAGAAGGTAACTATACAATTACTATTTACTCTAAAGATAAGAAAAAAGCCGCCGAAATGGCTAATACTTATTTGAATATTGCAAATGATTTATCTGTAAAAGTCTTCAGGGGAGAAGCCCGCATTAGCCGAGAATATTTGGAAACCCGCATAAATACTATTGATTCTACATTGGAAAGAATCGGTGATTCGTTAAAAGTTTATTCACGCTCTACGTTTCTTTTTTCTCCTTTAGACCAGGCAAAATCAGTCAGTTCCGCTTATGCTGAATTAAAAGCGGAATTAATGCAACAGGAAATCATCTACGATTTGATGAAAAATAAATTTGGTGAAAACGACCCGTTCACTCAGACTCAACAAAAACTAATAGACAAAATGCGTGTTAAAGTTAACGATGTCGAGAACAAAGCCGGCTTTGCAGGTAACTTCCCTCTTAAAGATGCCGCAAAAGTAGGTATGGAATATCTCAGACTCTATGCCCAGTATGAAGCTTTTACAAAAGTCAAAACCGTACTTTTACCGATGATTGAAGATGCAAGACTTGACGAGACCCGTGAAACTCAAGCTTTGATTGTACTTGACCCGGCTATCCCCGCTGACAAAAAAGCTTCTCCAAAGAGATCATTGATTGTTGCAGGTGCAACACTCGGCACTTTTTTTCTGTGTATTCTTTTTGTCCTTTTCCTGAATGCCATTAAAAGTGTAAAAGAGCAATACAATTCTGTAAAGAATTCATAAATAATTTATGTCTGCAGAATTAACAGATAGGGATAGAATCCGACTCGTACTCAAAGACAAACCATATTTGCCTGTTTTGTTAGTTTCGGCTTTTTCTTTAGTATGCGCAGTTCTAATCTGGTTCGGCACTTATAAAAATCTCGGTATTTACATTTTACCCGTTATTATTGCAATCCCCATGGTATTGGCTTTTATCCGTTACCCAAGACTATGGCTTTACGTTGTTGTTATTTCTACTATATTTTATTTCAGGGATAGTAGTGATGACATTTCTGCAACCGATGTAATAATAGCCCTTCTTTACTATGGAACACTCATCCCCTGGCTGTTCTGGCAGGTACTAATCAAAAGGCAAAAAATCGTCCAATGCTTGGGAGATTGGTTCGTAATTGCATATTATATTTTAATGCTTTTAAATTCATTCATTGCAGTATTAAACGGAGTCTCTCTTTTGGACTGGTTCCGTGAATACCTGATTATGTCTGCAATATTATTTTATTTCCCGCTTATCAGATACTTTAATGAAAAAAAATATTTGATTAGATTGTTAATTGTTTTTTCTGTTGTTACCTTAGGTATAGATTTATTCCAGTTTTACGATTATTATAGAATTGCAATGCAAAATCTGATTTATGCATACCAGATGCAATCTTCAACAAGAATAAATTTGACTTTCTATACAGTAGCTTCTGCGGTTGGAGTTATTTTCGCATTATTTCAGAAGAAAATAACCTATCAGTTCTTGTTAGT
>JBAYGQ010000423.1:0-3258 GCA_041666585.1 Bacteroidota bacterium | reverse complement strand
GGACCTGACAGAATTTTTGTATCTGACAAACCCATTTGTTGACTCACATTTGCGGCTACTAAATGGTTATCGCCTGTAATGATTTTAAGAGAAACACCAAGGTTCTTCAGGTTAGTAATAGTTTCTTTGATATTTGGCTTTGGTGGGTCAAAAAGAACAAGAAATCCTGAAAACGTCATTCCTGACTCGTTGTCTTTGCCTATACGTGGCTCCGTTCCCAAGTTCTTATAGGCAACACCAAGAGTTCGAAAGCCCTTATTGCTGAATTCCTCAAAATGTTTCTGAATTTTATCCTTCATAGTAGCTATATCGGCAATTGTTCCTTCTGCGGTTTCTACCGTTGTGCAAACTGCAAGTACATTTTGCAAGGCTCCCTTGGTTAACATCAAATTCGAATTATCATGCGAAAAAAGAATGCTCAATCTCTTTCGCAGAAAATCATAGGGAATTTCGTCTAATTTTTGATAACCTGCCAAGTCAAGCTTCCGATAATTGCGGATAGCTTCATCTATCGGGTTTGTAAAGCCTGTTTCGTAAAAAGCATTAATATATGCCTGAAGAAGGACTTTATCGCTCGGACTTCCATCCACACAAAGGGCGGATTGCAATTGCACTGTTCCTTCAGTCAAAGTGCCAGTTTTATCGGAGCAGATTACGTTCATACTACCGAAGTTTTCAATTGAAGCTAAACGTTTAACAATTACCTTCTTTTGAGCCATTCGTTTAGCTCCATGGGCAAGGTTGATGCTGATAATTGCCGGAAGTAATTGCGGAGTCAGTCCGACAGCAAGTGCTAAAGAAAATAAAAATGAGTCCAGCACAGGACGAGCTAAATAGACGTTTATGGCAAAAATAGCAACCACAAGTACCAATGTTACTTCCATAAGAAAGTAACCGAATTGCCGGATTCCGCGTTCAAATTCCGTTTCTAACGGTCTGAGTTTTAGCCGCTCGGAAACTTTTCCGAACTCTGTTGTTCTGCCGGTTTGTACTATTAGAGCTGTTGCAGTGCCGCTAACCACATGCGTTCCCATCCAAAGGGCATTTGTACGCTGACCGAGTGCAGTTTCCGCCGGCAAAACTGCCGCTAATTTTTCCACAGGGAAAGTTTCACCTGTTAGCATAGCTTCATCTACAAAAAGATTCTTTGACGCTAGGACTAATCCGTCACCCGGAATAATGTCTCCGGCGTTTAGGATAACTATATCTCCGGGTACAATCTCTTCAACCGGAATTTCAACGGAACTTCCGTCACGCAGAACCGATGCTTTAATCTGCACAATTGAAAGCAGTTTTGCTACAGCATTTGAAGCACCCCGCTCCTGCCAAAACCCGAGTAAGCCGCTTATAAGAACGATTGTAAGAATAATAAAAGCATCTACTGCATCATGCAGGAAAAAGGATAAACCTGTTGCGAAGAAAAGTATAAGGATAATAGGGCTTTTGAACTGGGATATCAGAAGTGCCAATACATTTGAGCGTTTTTGGGGTTTTAAGCGATTAGCTCCATAAAGTGCGAGACGCTTTTTGGCTTCATTACCCGTCAATCCTTCCTTTACTGATTCAAGGTTCTTGAGCATATCAGTTGCGGAAATGCTCCAAAATGCGGGAGTAAGTTGGTTCATGCTGATATTCCTTTCTTAAAAATGGAGCCCAATTTATTCCTTTACGAAATACAAGAATCATTTTTTAAAAATTATGAAATTTATTTATATTTTCACAAACTTTCCATACATATTTAGCAGAGGCTGTTACAAATGCTTTAACCATGCTGAAAAAATACATCTGAAACTATGTAATTGCAGGTCTTCCAATAAATCAGTCTTATAGATAATTTAATATGCAGCAAAGTGTTGGCTCAAATTGATTTTTATTTATTCGATTTGTAACTAAAACAAGTATTTAAACAATACGTAAATACCTTTTTTAAGGTGCAAATGATTATTACTGCAAATTAAATCTACCCTTTTTTGTCAGGAAGCATTACACTAAAAACTGTTCCGACTCCCACTTTACTTCGTATGCTGATAGAACCTCCAAGAAGTTCTATATATTTTTTTGTAAGAGTCAATCCGAGTCCGGTTCCTTCATGACTACGGGATAATCCTTCGCTTCCCTGACGGAATGCAATAAATATGGTTTCCATATTTTCCTCTTCAATTCCTATTCCGGTATCTTCAATTTCAATTACTACTTGTTGTTTCCCTTCAATTTGCTCTTTACTTAATCTAATAGTAATTGAACCGTAATCGGTAAATTTGATTGCATTATCAAGGATACAGCTTAATATACTTTGAACTGCTTTTAAATCAGATTCAATCACCATTTCAGATTCGTTGGATGAGAGATTGACCTCTAAATTCTTTTGTTTGGCAAAATCCGAAAAAGCATGGATTGTCATGAACGCGATTTCATTCAAATCTACCGGCATTAAATCAGGTTGATATTCGTCCGATTCAAGTTTTGAAATATCTATTATCAAATTTAAAGTATCCATTAACCGTTTACTGCTTTCATAAATGGTCGTCCCCATATCATGTAATTCAACTAAATCATTAGTCTGTGGAATAAGTTTAGAGAACCCCATAATTCCAATCATTGGAGTTCGAAGTTCATGCCCCATATTTGCAATAATATTTTCCAGATATTTCTTTCTTTCCCTTAAATCTTCTTCCAAACGTTGTTGTGTTTCAAGTTGTCTTTTTTCTTTCCAATGAATAACTAATTCGTTAAAATTCGTAGCCAGATCTTGAATTTCATCTTTAGTATTAATACCTAATTTATAATCCAAATTTCCTTCTTTAATAATCCTTGTACCTTCTATTAACTTGGCAATCGGTTTTGTAAAAAGTCTTGAAGCATAATAAGCAATCAAAACCGAAATCAGCAAGACCACAATTAGTATTATAATCAATATAAATAATAATTTGTTAACTGGAGCAAAAACGATACTAGTCGGTATTTCGGTAAAAACAACGTATCTGTTTGCATTAGAATTACCTAATTTGAAAATATTGGTATATTCAATAATGCGAGGAGAATTGTTGATTATCGTTCCTGTTTTCCCGTAAAGAATCGAATCTGCAACTTCCAAGCCATAGTCATGCTGAAGATTTTCTTCTCGACGAGTTGCAAGCAAGTTATTCCAATTATTTTTCTTTAAAGAATGATAAAGATAAAATCCTTCACCGTTGATCATTACAACTTTAATATTTGTATCACGGTCTGATAATGAAAACAACTTGAAAAAGTTTTCAG
>JBAYGQ010000422.1:0-3264 GCA_041666585.1 Bacteroidota bacterium | reverse complement strand
ATAAAACAATAAAAACAGAAACTACAAAAAATAAATCATCAACAAAATCTGCTGTAACGGCTAAACCTGTTAAAAAAACTTCTAAAAAGAAATAATATTATTTAACCGGAACAAAATCTTCCATAGTTAGAGGAAGGTTGGTTTCGTATTTTTCCTTCTTAAAATATTTGACAAGTTCCTGAATGGCTGGACCATCATGTAACGTTGGATGAAAAAAATAAGCTATTTTTTTATCTGTAAATACTGCAACTATTGGACGATGTTTAAACGGTTCTCTCATATTTTCAATAAAAAAATCATATGAACTTATTATTATAGCCTTATCTATATTAGTACCATAAGACCCTATGATTTTTTCCAGTTCTTTTTGAGTTGTGGTTGAGTCTATCATTTTTGTATATCTATTTGCAAGTAGTTACTGTTTTATAAATTTTTCCTAAGAATTAATAAAATACTAATCTTCCTAATCTCCACCATCGTCAGCTTCAAAGTCATCAAAATCTAGTTCATCATCGTCTATATCTGAAACTAAGTCTTCTCTTCCAAGATCGAAATCTTCTCCCTTTTTTTTATCTTCAATGACTATTATATCTTCTACATCGTATTGTTCTTTTCCCTTCTTTTCCGACTTCTTTTCAGGTTTGACCATAATATATACCTCAAAACAGTTTCTTGTAGTGTCTAATCAAGTATATAAATCTTTTGTCGTTACAATAAGGAAATATTTAAAAACCCAACACTTTTCTTTCCGTTATTCCAATGGGGTTGTGGGGTAACTTGGTTTAGCCTTCGAGGTTTGGGACCTTGCGATCCCGGTTCAAATCCGGGCAGCCCCATTTTTTTATTCTTATAAGCATACATTTGTTTTAGCTACTCTTATTTCAGTTTTTTCTAATTATTCTCTGACAAAACCATAAAGTATATAAATAAAAACTTTAATAGTTTGATTGTTAGTGAGGTAACGGTTTTGGTGAGTAAAATGAATGCTAAATATTTTTCTATAACAGCCTTTTTTATAATTATCCTATTAGCTGTTTCTGTTAATGCAGTAACACCTGATGTAAAATATAAAGTTATAACTGATAGTGTTAATGTTAATGACACATCAAATCCGGCATTATACTCGCTTACGATAACTAATAGCGGTGGATTGACCGAACGTTATCAATTATACACTATAAGTGCCTTTTGGAATATTAATCCTACAATTGTTATTGTTCCAGCCGGAGAACCAAAAACGTTCACTTTGGAAATAGCTCTAAACGATAAACAAATATATGGTCCGCAGTTGGTTCCTATAACTATTAAATCGTTATCTAGTGAAGATACTGTTGTTGAGAATCTTTATGTATATGTTAAACCTCTAAATTATACTGTACTTTCATATGTTCCTAATGTTGCCATGGAAGTTAACACAAAGTATGAAGTTGATCCTAGGGAACCAATTTCTATTGAAGTATACATGAGAAATAGAAATCCTTTAGACATTAAAGATTTAAGAATTATTGTTGAATCTCCATTATTTAATAAAGAATATTTAACTACACTAAGTCCGCTTGACGAAAAAACAAACCAAATATTGTTTACAGATATTAGTAAAGTTCAGGAGCCTGGAAAATATCCCATTATTGTCAGGATAGTTACGCAAAATAAAACAATAGCACAAGTGCAGAAGGAAGTGCAAGTCATAGGATATTCTGAGGTTACCGTCGAACAAACAAGAATTAAAGGGTTATTCTCTTATACTGAAAAAATTAAGGTTCATAATAATGGTAATTATGAAGCTACAAAACTTGTGAAAGTTCAAAAAAACTTTTTTGAAAAAATATTTACCTCAACTAGTGCAAAATATGTTCCTATAAGTGAAGACGGAATTGGTTATCTTAGTTGGAATATTCCGTTGAAACCTCAAGAATCTTACGAATTAACAATATCAACAAATTATAATATAATAGCAATAGTTGTTATTATAATAATTGCATTAATAATATTATATTATATATTTAGAAGTCCAGTATTATTATTTAAGAGAGCTAGAATATTATCATCAAATGATGATGGAATATCCGAAATTCGTGTTAAATTACACCTAAAAAATCGTTCAGGACAAGTTATTAGAAATATCAAAGTAATAGATAAATATCCAAAAATAGTATCATTAGTTGAAGATAATTCTTTAGGAGCATTAAAACCTACTAAAATGCTTAGTGCTGATAAAGTACATTCATTACTAATGTGGAATCTAGAATCTTTGGAACCATATGAAGAAAGATTATTAAGTTACACCGTACGTTCAAGATTGAACATTGTAGGTAACTTGTCATTACATGCTGCAAAAGTAAGATTCCAATCTCCAGCAGGAGAGAGAACACACACAAGCAATGATGTTACACTAAAACACAAATCAGAGAATGTAATATCTTACGATTAATTTTATTTTTTCATGTAGAATTTTTTTTCTTTCTTTGTAAATTTCTCAATTGCATATCGAAGCATTGTTCGAGGCATTTGTTTATAGTATCTGTCTAAAAATTCTATCTCGATACTGTGATTTTTTTTACCAACTTCGCGAAGCATCCATCCGACTGCCTTATGTATTAAGTCATGTTCGTCATTAAGAAGAATTTCTGAAATTCTCATTGTATCGTTAAAATCCTTCTCACGAATGAAATAGGCTGTTGAAATTATCGCAATTCTTTTTTCCCAAAGATTTTTTGATTTTGCAAGTCTATAGAGAATGTTTATATCTTTTTTGTAATCATAAATATATGCGCCAACGATTTTATGTGCGGATAAATCGACGAGATCCCAATTATTTATATACACGGTATTTTTTAAATAAACATCGTAATATATTTTTCTTTCCGATTCTGTTTTTGATTTTTCATACTTATTGACAAGTATTAACAATGCAACCAGTCTACATTCATGATATTTATTTTCTAATAATTTTTGAACATCATCAAGAGAAATATAAAAATATTTTTTTGCAACAATTCTCATTTCAGGAACAGTTGCACCATAGAACATATCTCCTTCACCATATTGTCCTTTCCCTGTCTTAAAGAATCTTAATGAATGCTTAGCTCTTTCAGGACTTCCATAATTTTCAAGTTCCGAAATTATTTGCTTGACTGTCATTTTTCTCATAAAGTTTTCAATAAATCTTCTATTGTATCAATTCTATAAGTTGGCTCTCCTGTTTCCTTATTTGGTTTCTCATGAATATATTTCTGAGTCTGCACCCAGTATGTAACACAACCT
>JBAYGQ010000421.1:0-3266 GCA_041666585.1 Bacteroidota bacterium | reverse complement strand
GTATTAGTTCTATTATTATATTTTTT
This sequence comes from Bacteroidota bacterium, assembly GCA_041666585.1. Lineage (GTDB taxonomy): Bacteria > Bacteroidota > Ignavibacteria > Kapaibacteriales > UBA2268 > JBAYGQ01. The sequence continues at coordinate 3,240 of JBAYGQ010000421.1, read as the reverse complement.
ATTTTTTCGATGAGTTGACTTCTCTTGTCAAGAATAAGCTCAAGCCCTGATTTCCTTAAACCTAAATCAAGAGCTTCCTTCTGCTCTTCTGTCATACTTCCGGTGATTTCTACTTCGCCTATTTCTAAATGTGAATAATGAAGCCCTAACTTCTCCAGTTCGGAAGCCACTACTAATTTGCAACGAATGCAAACCATATATCTGATATGAAGCTTCATAAAAATTTAATTGAATTTCAATAAACTCAAAAAAAATAGACTTATAGATGCTACTAATATAATAAATAAATAAATAAATAATAAATAATTTAAATTATTTTTTAAAATTTATTTTTTAAAATTTAGGCAGGTGGAAGGTAGGTATAATGACGGTATAGAAGGTTATTAATCCAAATTTATTTACTTGAAAAAGTATAGATTTTTTCCATCCTGAAGACGTATTACTTCAGTCAAGTTTTTGCTTTTTTGCAGTTCATCAGTTGTAAAAAGGAAACTGCGATTCGCATTATCAAACCGTAGTAGATTTACTTTTTCTTCATTTCTGTCAGTAATTGTAAAATTTTATCTAATTTTTTCAACTTCAATTTTATTCAATTGTTCCTGAAGTGCCTCTATTTCACGTTTCGAATCAATATTAGTTTGATAGTCTTCTTGTGCCTGAATTCTATCTCTTTCATTTTGACGATTTTGAGCCATCATAATAATCGGAGCGGCATAAGCGGCTTGGGTCGAAAATAAAAGATTCAAAAGAATAAACGGATAAACATCCCAATGGTACACAAAACCGACAACATTGAGTCCCATCCAAACTATAACCAGAATAGTCTGTATGATTATAAATCTCCAGGAACCCATTCCGCTCGCAACACTATCAGCAATTCGTTGGCTGAAACTCAACGATTCTTTATGTTTATCATGCCATGTTTTATTTGTATTCATATTTTTTTGGATTTATTTAAAATAAAATTTATTGTTTAGAAAAAATAAATTATACAAGTATTTTAATATAACTTGTAATCACTAACAATATCAATTACAGAAGCAAACCCCTTTGGCGTCGTAGTATAATTTAATTCCTTTGACATTTACTTTGAACAATCCCGGGTAAGTTTCAGAGCGGTTTATTTCTTTGAATTGGAACGGTATCACTTCTTTACCGAGTTTATTTATTACACCATACTTTCCTGTTTTTTTTACAATAGCTAATCCATTAACAAATGCCGATGTTTCTTCGTATTCACCCGGAACGATTTGTTTCCCGGTTAAATCAATATAAATCCATTTTGTTTTCCAATCCGACCCGCTTCCTACAGCTATTAGCCCATCACTGAACTGGCTTACGTTATTAAATTGTACTGCAGGCGGAATCAGCTCTTTTCCGGTACTGTCAATAAATGTCAATCCGGTAACAGGTAATCCGGTTTTAGTGGTATCCAATTTAAAATATGCCGGAGTGATTCCGTTTGATGAATAGCCGAGCATCGAGTATTTTATCGGAATTAATTCTTTACCGTTTTCATCAACAATACCATAATTTCCACCGAGATTTACCTTAAAACCTTTTGAATTTTTATCAACCGCTTCGTTGAAATAGCTGTTACCTTCACCCAAATCATTATATTTCGGCTGGACTGTTATTGTTCCGTCAAACTTGATAATTCCCCAAAGTCCGTCTTTTTTAAACCCTGCAAATCCACCCGGTTTCGGATTGCGAATTTCCTGATAAATTGGCGGGATTAACTCTTTGCCTGTTGAATCAATTAATCCCCAGAACTCTCCTTCTTTTATTTTTGCAAAGCCGCCGGGAATACAATATATCAAATCATACTTTGGAGGTATAATTATTTGTCCGTTTGCGTTGACTAATCCCATCTTTCCCAACATTAAATCACCTTTGTTTTTTGCTTTTGCGACGATAAATACATTATCAGTCAGCATTTCGAGACTGGGATATTCGGCAGGTAAAATAATCTTGCCGCCCTTGCCAATCAGACCATATATATAATCAACAGAAAATCTGCCAACTTCACCTGTGAACCAACTGATATAATTATTTTGAAGCGGTATGGTATAGTTTCCGGTTTTATCAATTACCCCATTTTTCTCACCAATACTTATAGTCGAAAAACCATTGTTAAAATTTTCCGCACTTTTAAACTTCAGAGGGATAACCTCTTTTCCTTTTGCATCAATGAATCCGCATTTTTCCTTAATTTTTACCCATGCCAATCCTTCGCAAAAATCATCTACTTCCCAGTATTTAGCAGGAACTATTATTTTATGATTTCTATCAGAGAATCCCCAAAGTCCCTTTGCATCGTAAAAAGGTACGGGATAGTTATTCTGAGCTGATGCGATTTCAATGAAAATTACAAATAAGAGGCAAATTGTTATTAAAAGTCTTGTGATGTTCATATAAACCTTTTTTTTAAAAAATTAAATTAATTCTATTCTTCCAAAGTTGAAAGGTTACCGGGATCTACTCCCATTGCCTTTGCTTTAAGAACACGCCGCATAATTTTTCCGCTTCTTGTTTTTGGGAGGGAATCAACAAATTCAATTGATTCCGGTTTCGCTATTGGTCCTACTTCGTGGCTGACATGCTTCCTAAGTTCCTCAGCTAATTCTTCACTTTTTTCAACACCCTGTTTCAGAATTACAAAAACATATATAGCATGCCCCTTAATTTCATGCGGAATACCTATAGCGGCGGCTTCTGCTACAGAATTATGGCTAACGAGAGCACTTTCAATTTCTGCAGTACCTAGTCTGTAACCTGAAACTTTAATAACATCATCAACCCTGCCGATAATCCAGATATAGTCATCTTCATCGCGTCTGGCACTATCTCCGGTCAGATAATAACCAGGGAACTTTGTCCAATACTGCTCAATATATCTTTCTGCGTCATTGTAAATTGTCCTTATCATAGCTGGCCAAGGCGTTTTAATAACGAGGAAACCTTCTTCATTTATTCCAACCGGCTTACCGTCTTCACCCAGTATATCCATTTCAATTCCGGGAAAAGGTCGTGTACCTGAGCCTGGTTTAAGCGGTACACAAGGCATAGGTGCAATCATAAACATACCGGTTTCTGTCTGCCACCAAGTATCCATTATCGGACATTTCTCTTTTCCTATTACTTTGTAAAACCACTTCCATGCCTCTGGATTAATCGGCTCTCCTACTGAACCGAGCAGTCTGAGGGAAGATAAATCATGACGGTTAGCCCATGCTTCGC
>JBAYGQ010000420.1:0-3267 GCA_041666585.1 Bacteroidota bacterium | reverse complement strand
GTGTCATATTGGTAGGACTTTTGCCCTCAAGGAACAAAGCACCGTACAGACTTGATTTCGATTTGAGCGGACAAGCAATAAAATAGCCCTTGCTCTGATGAATTTCCTTTGGATGGAACCTGATTACTTTTTCATCAACAGGTGCCTGCCATACAGTTTTAGAGCCGGCAAGAGCTTTACCGAGCAGAGTACTGTCCAAAGGAACAGAAGACAATTTAACCGCTTCATCGAGTGTGTCTTTTGTCTTGTAATCAATAACCTTCCAGCCGTTTAGAGTTTCATCGAAACAGCAAACACCGATTGTAGTATATTCAAACAAATTCGATGATGCTTCGAGCAATGCGGAAGTAATTTCTTCAATGGTATAGTCAGGTCTGGATGTAACAGATGCAATTGCATTAATCACATCCAAAGTACGCGAAGATTGCAACAAATCATGCTTATCAATGTAGCTTTTCAACAAAGAGCCGATAAGCTTGGAAAACTGTCCCAGAAAGCTGATTGTATTGGAATCATAAGCATCAGTCATATCGCTGTCTGCACAAAGCAAACCGATAACGGCTGAATCATAAAATATAGGTATTCCGACAAATGAAGACGTACCGACTTTATTAACATAATACGGCACAAGTTCTAATTCCGCGGAGGGATTAATTTCGGTTAAAATTTCAGGTTTGGCACTCAGCACAATCTGACTTATGATGTCGCTACGGACAGGGAATTTATATTTTTTGGTAATTGAATCAGGCACATCAGTTGCAAAAGATTCGAGTACTAACTCGTTCTTCTCGGCATTGTACATAATAAAAGCAGAAGTCTTTGCCGTAATAACCGAGCGAATCACCATCAATACCCGCGAAATGAAAAACTGAAATTCTTTACGCGGTTCCTGACTCAATACAGGTTCATCGTCTAACAGCAGTGACAGCGGAACTTCAACCTGCTTCTCTTTAAAGTCGGCTTCCTTTTTTTCTGCCGGAACAGCAAACTCTGTTGCTCTGACTTCAACTTTAGGAATTTCAGGAGTAACAACCGTTCTTATTTCAGGCTGAATTGGTACTTGTTCTTTAGCAACTTCTTCTTCAAAACTTTCTTTTTCAATAGCGGGTTCGTCCTTTTCGGTAACGGGAATCTGTGGAACAACAGGCTTTTCGGATGGTATTTTTCCTACAATTCTCATCCCGGAAAAGTCTTCTTCAAATCCGAAATCTTCAACTACATCAGCTTTAACCGGAAGAGGAGTTTCTGCAACAGTTGCTTCTTTATAAGTAGTCTGTGCAATAGGTTCAGTAATCGTTTCTTCTGCTCTGCTTTCCTTTATCTTCTGAACTTCATCAGGAGAAATTTTCTTAACAATTCTGAATCCTTCTTCGCCTGTAATCGGCTCGTCGAATCTTGGAATTTGAGTTTCTGATTCTGCTTTTCCGTAACCGTCATCAGGAAAGGTAGCTTCAAAGTTTTCGATAGTTATCCTTTTAGCGGATGTATCTTTTTTAACTGTAACATGATAATTGGGAGCCGGAGTTGAAGGTTTGAATTTATTAGTATCAACAATATCGTTCATTCTGGAGGATATGAGCATTACCAAAGCTACAATGCCTAGAAGCATAACTGAACCTCCGATTATTTTTATTGCAAGCTCGTCAATAAAAACAACCAATAACAGACCTAATACAACAACAACTAATGTTATACTGTCGTTTGGACCCAATACATTCTTCCAGTTAATTTTCTTTTTCATAGGCTCTGTTTTGTTTTAATTTTGGTTAATGCAAATATATAAGAATTAAATTTACGAAAAATTAAATTTATGTGGAAAAGATAATAAGCGGTAAATTAGAAAAGATCAAAAAAAACCCGCAATTGAAGCGGGTTAAGGTAAAAAATTCTTAAAAGAAATAATTACATAGTAAATTGACCTATATAGTCCCAAATCATTTTTGTGGTAACCTGTTCATTAAAGGTTTCGTTCTCGACTTTACATTTATTTATTAATTCAAAATCAGCTTCAGATCTTGTGATTATACCTTTATTGTTTATTGTCATTTTGAAAATACCCTTTCCTTCTGTATTTTCAACCTTACCGGTTTGAACAACTCCGTTAAAATAACATTCTTTTTCAGAAGGTAGAATTTTATTTGTAGTTGCTTCTATATGATAAAGACCTCCGTTGTATTCAGCTATTTTTGCAGACAGGGTATCTGAGTAATCTTTAAAATCTATCTGGAAAGAAATCGGTGTTTTCCAAATTGTGTCTTTCTCAATCGGTTGTCTTGGTAACATGATTTTTCTATAATCAGCTATAGCAAGTAAGCGGCTGTCAGTCAGCCCGTCAGTCCAGATAAACTTCTTCATAGCATCTTTTTTCTTAAGATTTTTTCCCTGCTCTTCTATATAATCCTTTAAAACTGAAATATCTTCACTTTCGATTTTTGCAACTTCACCATAAGGAGATAAAATAAAAGTAAATGTTCGGTTCATCGGAACAGAAATAGCTTCGAAATCTACAGACCGCGGGGGCCTTTTGCTTTCATCTTGAGTGAAATAATCAATTTTTTTAACTGAATCTGCGATGAATTTATAATTCAAAGAGTCAATTGTTATAACCAATCTCTGGAAACCGTCTGCATCAGGAGGGTCAGGCACACCTAATGTTAAGAAATAAGTCAAATCTCTTTCATAATTTGATTTCACGCTATCTGTAGTATATCTGTTAACAACAGTATGTTCAGTCAACTTGTAAACACGGTAAGTATTTTTCATATATTTAACAGTAACTTTATGTTTCGGTATTTCAGGATTTGCTTTAGGATTAACCCCTTTTTGAGGGTCATCGGCAAAAGCAAAAAAAGTATTTACCAGAAACAAGAGAGCAACAACGGCATATTTCATTTAATTTCCCAAATTTTATATTAAAAATAATTTTTTGTCAAAAACAACGACCACGCGGCGAGTGTCATACCATCCCAAATTTCACCCGTTTTTATCTTTTCATTGATTTCATTATATGTCAATCGCAAAATTTCAAATTCTTCTGTATCATCAGGCTCAGCTTTACATTCACTCAGTTCTTCCGCTACATAAACAGAACTAATCTCATTTGTTACACCGTTGAACGGATTGAATTCACCTAATAAAATAAACTTTTCAGCTTTAACACCGCATTCTTCCTTTAATTCGGCAACAGCCGTTTCTATTGAAGTTTGTCCTGTTTTAATCCCTCCTCCGGGAAACTCAATGCTTAAACGCTTGTTCAGGTATCTGTAT
>JBAYGQ010000419.1:0-3268 GCA_041666585.1 Bacteroidota bacterium | reverse complement strand
TCCTTCCATGGCTAAATCCGGAAGATTGCCTGCAACGCGAAAAATAGGACCGACAGAATTTACACCGACCTGACTGTTTCTTTCTGCACCGGCTGTGAATTCAAGACTTGAGCGCGGGAGGAAAAAATATCTTAGCCCCAAACCGCCGTTTAATCTTTCTAATTTGTTCAGACCGAAATTTCTCGAATCGGATGAATAGAGCCAGTTCTGAGTGAATATTGTTGAGATACTTTTATTGAGAGGTACTGCAAATTCAAGGTTGAAATTCTCGTCATCACGGAAAATACTGGTAGATGTTTTGATAGCGGTACCGTGGTAAGATTGATTTATTCTAAGAATACCTAAGCTCAAATCGTAGAGTAAGTCTGCATTTCCGGTGAATAAAAAAGTATTTACATTTTTTTCTGTACCGATGTTAAACCGATTATGAGGGACAGTATCGGTATTTTCTGAGGAAAAGGGGAATTGGGCATAAGAGTTCTGAGAAAACAGGATAAAAGCAATAATAAATAATTCGGTCAGTTTTTTTTTGTAGATTTTTATTATATCCTGCATTGGTAAATCCACAATTACGGGTCTTTGTTTTAATTTAATATTTTATTTACTTTATCAACTTAAATTAATTCAGAATTAGTTTACTGCTTCAAAACATTATCATCAGCATTTGTTGCCCAAAGCAGTTTGGTTCGCAATAAGTCATAATAAGTGCTGTTCAAAGGCTTTATTAATTTTACACGAGCTTCAGAGCGTCTGATAAAAATCTCCTTGTCATTCGATAAAATACGGTTTTGATTACCGTCAGTAACAAGATGCGATTCACCTGAAAAAGAATGTACTCTAACGCTAATCTCATTTGAACTTGGTATTATCAGAGGTCGTAAAGTTAGCGAATGAGGAGAAATAGGAGTTATGCAGACTACTTCTGTTGAAGGTGCAATTATCGGTCCTCCGCAGGATAATGAATAAGCCGTAGAGCCTGTCGGAGTAGTTATAATCAAACCGTCCGAACGGAAAGTCCCTATATAATGTTTATTCGTGTAACAATCAATTGTTATCATTCGGGAAGTATGCCGTTTCTCGATGACAAAATCATTAAGGGCATAAAGAGTCTCTCCCTGAAAAGAAGTTTCCAGAACAGTTCTGTCCACAACGCGGTAGTTACCCTTCATTAAATCGTCAATTGTTTTATCAAGCTCTTTAACGGAAAATTCTGCGAGAAAGCCGAGTTTACCTACATTAAAACCCATAATAGGAATATCAGTTTTAAGCATAATCCGTGCAATAAACAGCATTGTACCGTCACCTCCGAATGAAATAACCGCATCGGCGAATTTTTCAAATTCTTCGGGCTGGTATATTTTCAGATAATTACGGATTTCATTGGGAAGCCGCTCGGCAAGCTGTGGGCGGCAACATAATTCCGCACCTGCGGAATGAAGTTTTATTATAGCTTTTTCGGCACAGTTTACCGCTTCAGGTTTAACCGGCGAATCGTAGATTGCAAACTTTTTCATATCAGATTACTCAAAAATTCATTCATTGTTTACTGAAGAAAATAAATCAATTAAACGCTCAAAATCATCTTTCGAATAAAATTCGAATTCAAATGTACCGCTTTCTTTCGACTTTGTGGAAATTTTTACTTTCGTACCGAAAATCTGCATAAGTTTATTTTCTGCATCTTCCAGAACTAATGCAATTTCGGGAGTAACGTGCTGTTTTTCGGGATTTAATTTCTGCCCGCCGGATTTTTTCTTTACACCTTCACCGTCGAGTTGAATCTTTCCGGAATCAATGTCTCTGACAAGGCTTTCGGTTGCGCGTACGTTTAAGCCTTTCTCTACTACTTCCCTCCAAGCCGCAAGCATAGTTTTTGGTTTTACCAGAGCGAGTATGGCTCTTGCGTGACCCATAGTTACTTCTTTTCTGCGGAGACTCTCCTGAATAGCATCGGGAAGTTTGAGAAGTCTCAGAAAGTTTGCGACGGTTGCTCTGTCCTTACTGACTTTAGCCGAAACCTGTTCCTGAGTAAGATGGCACTCATCAATTAGTCTTTGGTAGCCGTGTGCAACTTCAATAGGATTAAGATTTTCGCGCTGAACATTTTCTATAATAGCTAAAGTAAGAGAATCAACAGGAGATTCAAGCTCCATAATATAAGCGGGTATCTTTGTGTTTCCTGCGGCTATTGTGGCTCTTAAGCGTCGCTCTCCGGCAATCAGCTCGTAGCCGGAAACTGCTTTACGCACAACCACAGGCTGAATTACACCGTGTTCTCTGATAGAAAGTGCAAGGCTTTCGAGTGCTTCCTTATCGAAGTCTTTTCTCGGCTGATAAGGATTTTGTTCTATCATTGAAACTTCGATTAACGCTATACTGCCTTTAACTTCTTCAGAAGCCTGAGATGTAAAGGCAATACCTTCATCGCTGAATTTAATATCGGGCAGAATTGCGCTTAATCCTTTACCGAGACCTGTCGGTTTCTTTACTTTGGACATTAGAGCCTTTTCAATTTTATGATTTATTCAGAATACTTTTATTCTTTTCGATTACTTCGTGCGATAGCTCGATATAATTCTTTGCTCCGTTGCTCATTGCATCGTAAAGCAAAACAGGCTTTCCGTGGCTCGGAGCTTCGGATATCCTGACGTTTCTGTTAATAACCGTTTTAAATACTTTGTTTTCAAAATGCTTCTTAACTTCGTCAACTACCTGATGAGACAGGCGGAGTCTTGAATCGAACATTGTCAGCAACACACCTTCAATAGAAAGTGAAGAATTGAAACTGTAGCGAACTCTCGAAATTGTATTAAGTAATTGTCCTAAACCTTCGAGTGCATAGTATTCGCATTGCACGGGAATAAGCACGGAGTCTGCGGCTGTCAGTGCGTTTATTGTAAGCAGTCCGAGCGAGGGAGGACAGTCTATAATAATAAAGTCATAATCCTTTTTCAAAGGAACAAGAACATTTTTGAGAATCTGTTCGCGGTTTTCGCGGTTCACAAGTTCAATCTCTGCACCGACAAGGTTAATATGAGAAGGTACAATTTTAAGGTGAGCCATTTCCGTTGATAAAATGGTCTGCTTAATCGCCAAGTCGTTAATTAAAACTTCGTATATTGAATAATCAAGTTTGTGGAAATCGTATCCCACACCGTTTGTTGTGTTTGCTTGAGGGTCAATATCAACAAGAAGCACTGAATACTCTGAAGCCGCTATTGATGCGGCAAGGTTTACAGCCGTTGTTGTTTTACCGACACCGCCTTTT
>JBAYGQ010000418.1:0-3303 GCA_041666585.1 Bacteroidota bacterium | reverse complement strand
TTAATAAATATAAATTTTAAAACATATAAACGGGATTTACAATGAGGGTTCTTATTCTAAACATAATTTTAATACTTTTTATTTCAATAAATTCTTTTGCATCTGAAATAAATAACGTTACCAAATCTGAACAATTATTCAAAAGTGTTCCTAATCATATCTATCAATCTTCTAAATATGATATTACTTTGAAGACAGTCAATTCCGATAAGAATGTCAAATGTCTTGAAATGAATACGGAAAATATGAGCAATCTTTTTTACTCCGAAACACAGAAAACTGAAATTAAAAACTTCCCTGTTTCACCGACTCAAACAGCAGATATACAATTAGAAAGACAAAAATCAATTATTGACGAAAATACTAAGATTTTGCGTGGAACTAAGGATGGAGAGCAGGAAGTTAAGAATTTTAGATTCGAATATTTTTACGGAAAAATAAAAGGAGAAAATAATTCCTCTGTTATTATTTCATATGCTGAAGGTAAATTCTTTGCCTTAATTAAGCATCAGGATGGAAATAAATTTTTCATTGCTCCTGTAAAGGGTAAAAATATTTCTACGGATAAATTGCTTCTTGTTAACGAAGAAGCACTCGTTGATAAAAATTCTAACATACCTGTAAGTAATTGCTTTACTCAAGATAACTTTGAATATGCACAGGAAAAAATTGACAATGCTAAAAATAGTGACAAACTTTTATCCACAACATTTTTACAAGTCAACGTCGCAATTGAAGCATCTTTTGATTATTATACTTTGTGCGGAGAGGATTATAATAACACTATAGCCCAGATGCTTGCAGTTATGGTCAGCGTTTCAAAAATATACGAAACAGAACTTAATACTACTATTTACATACCTTATATTTTTATATGGCAGGACGCAACCAAAGATCCGTATATTAGTAAAACAAGTTTAGACCGTAAACTATTTGCTATGCCTAAATCCTGGAACAGTCGCGGTGCTGCACCAACGAGATCAGTAGCAATATTATTTACAGCCATTGATCAGTCCGCAGGATATTTTACAGGTGGCATTTCAATGGGTATCGGCACCCTTTGCAATACGCAAAACGGCTATTGTGCAATAGGTATGTTTGGCAATAAAGGCTTACCTACTCTTAACTATACATGGGATGTATCATGCACTGCACATGAATTAGGTCATGCATGCGGAGGACCTCATACACACAGTTGTTACTGGGCACCGAATATGATAGATACATGTATTACACAGCATGTACCCTACGAAGGCTCTGACGGTTGTTTAGATACTTATACAGCTATTCCGAGACCAGGTACTATAATGAGTTATTGTCATTTAACTAATTCAACCCATTCTGTTGAATATATCTTTGGCGACAGAACGCGTGACTTAATCAGAAGAACAATTGAGAAATCATCATGCGTTAAGGCAGTATCTCAAAGATTCATCTCTTTATTAAATCCTCTGGGTGGAAAAATATATAGAGGAGGTACTTTTGAGAATATAACTTGGTCGTCTGCGAATATAACCAATGTCAGTATTAAATATTCAATAAATAACGGACAAAGCTGGTCAGATATTATAAATAATATTGTTTCTTCAAGTAGTCCTTACAACTGGCAACTTCCGAATGTGAATTCAGATAAGGTGCTTGTTATGGTTTTTGACAGCTACAACAGTTCTGTTGCAGATACATCCTTCCGAACATTTTCGATTTTAGCTCCAAAACTTCAAATAACAACATCAATGGCAGGGAAAAGATTAGGACAAAAAGAAGAAGTTGATTTGAGTTGGGAAAGCCTTTTTGCCGATACAGTTGATATAGAAATATCCTATGATGGTGGCACAAGCTGGAATGATCTTTTAATGAAAGTCGTCGGTAATTACACTGTCTGGACTGTTCCTCAGATTGTAAGTTCAAATTGTAAATTAAAAATTACCTGTACTTCTGAAAAGGTTCTGACGACAACGTCTGAAGTTTTCTCTATTGGAGTACCTCAATTACAAATCACTAAACCTAATGGCGGTGAAAAGCTTTGCGTAGGAGATAACTTCTCAATCAAATGGACATCTGATTTCTTGAATTCTATCTATCTTGAATACTCCTCAGATAACAAACTTACATGGAGAAAGTTGCAGATAGCACCTTTAGATGCCAAACTCGATTCAATAGATTGGAAAGTACCCAACAGACTAGGTAATCAAGTATTTATAAGAGCTTATCCGAAATTCGATAAAGAAATAATTTTCGATGTAACAGATAATCCTTTTACTATTGATACTTGCTCTACCAGTGCTTCAACAGTTGAAGAATTCAATATTTCAAATATCAATAAAATAAAAATTCTGGATGCATACCCGAATCCGACAAGTTCGATTTTAAATCTGAGAATTGAAACACAATCTGATGAGACAATTGAATTTGAAATGTACTTAGTAGATGTGAACGGAAGAAGAGTTACAGAACCGGAAAAACATTTATTGAGCATTGCAGGTCAATACGATTTTAAGTTTAATTTCGGCTCTGTAGCTCAAGGAAATTACTTCTTTGCGATTACAACAAAACAAGAAACAATTATGCAAAAAATAAAAATATTAAGGTAATATTTACAAGGTAACTTTTATTTGATTTGATATAAAATTATTAATTTTACGACGTTGAAATTAGCTTGTTCAAATGACGATACGGAAGGATATATGTTAAATCAGCTTATAATTAAAACAATGCCTCTTGTTCCGAAGAGCATAATTCACATGGTAGCAAAAAAATACATCGCAGGTGATGAATTAAGTGACGCGGTAAGAGTAACACAAGAATTAAAAGCAAGCAGCGGAGCAATGACTACTATTGATGTTCTCGGAGAATTTGTTGATTCCAAAGAAAGAGCATTACACGAAAAAAATGAATCTGCTAAAGTACTACATTCAATTTCCGAATATCAATTAGATTCATATTTATCTATAAAACCTACTTCTCTCGGTTTTGGTATTGATGAAGATTTTGCTTATGAAAATATAAAATATATCATCTCAAAAGCAGATGAATTGGGGCTATTTGTTTGCATCGATATGGAAAATTCGCCCTATACTACAAAAACTCTGAACCTGTACAGAAGATTTCGTGCAGAAGGTTTGAATAACATCGGAATTGTTATTCAGGCTTATATGAGAAGAAGCGAAGAAGATATTTTATCACTTAAAGAATTAAAACCTGTTATTCGACTTTGTAAAGGGATTTACAGAGAGTCTTCTGATATAGCTTATCAAGAAAAAGAAGAAGTTCGCAATAATTACAAGAACTTATTGCGTTTGATTG
>JBAYGQ010000417.1:0-3304 GCA_041666585.1 Bacteroidota bacterium | reverse complement strand
CAAATAATAAATCGTGGAATCCATAGCCGCAATAATTTTGTTTGTATCCGGTGAGAACGTTGCAAAATAACAAGTGCGGTTAGGATTTCTTAAATTATTTACCCAAACAGTATCAAGCACAACAGCTGAAGCTACCTGCCACAAAGCCAGTAAAAATGCGAGAGTTACAAATAATTTTTTCATTTTTTCTCCATAATTATTTCCAATAGCCACGAGATTTATCTCGTGGAGAGCAGAGCCGGAGCGACCTCTCCCGGACTTTAGCCCACTATCTAAAGATAGTGGCAATTATCTTATTTTACAAATGAAACAATGCAAATTAAATAAATTTGCACACCCCTATACTAACAAAGACACATTTTTTGGCAAAAGGTCTCAGAAAATAATTAAAAATTAACAATGAACAATTAAGAATGCAAGAAAAATGCTAAAAAATTCTTCATTCCACTTTACAAACTTTATAAACTTTACAAACTTTATAAACTAAAAAAAAAAGAGTATTTTTCTTAAAAAATAAAATAATTTCTTTACTTAAGCGAAATTATTTATGTAACTTTTTTGATTTTAGATTGTTATTACATTTGAGATGGGACGGGATTTATTAAAACTGGGAGACGGAGAACTTTTCAGTCTAATGAGTTCAGACGAAAAGCACTCCGAGGAAGCGTTTGCCGAACTGTATACGCGGTATTCGCCCCGTGTTTTTGCGTATTGCAGGCGTTTTATGAATACCCGTGAAGAAGCTGAAGATGTTTTTCAGGAAATTATGGTTCGCTTCTATCAGAGCAGAAAACAGGAAAGGGATATGACAAACATACCCGCTTTTATTCTGAAAATTGCTCATAATATCTGCGTTAATGTTAAAAGAAGAGCAAAGCATTACGTTAGTCTCGAAGATTTTATGACTGTGCAGAATGACAACAGAACTGATAAAGACGAACTATTGAACCTGATTAAAATGGCGCTTGATTTATTATCTGCGGAATATCGCGAAATTTTTGTTCTGCGTGAGTACGACGGACTTTCGTATGCAGATATTTCCGATGTAATCGGTATTCCCATTACAACTGTGAAAATTCGACTGTTCAGAGCGAAAGAAAGAGTTCGTGAAATTTTAGCTCCTTATTTAGAGGAGATGTCCAAAACGGACTGAATTATTTATTGAAATTTATTATTAATATAGCGATAAAATTATGAGCTTAACAGCACAAAATCCTTCAGAAATGTTACATTTATTAGTTGACGGCGAGTTAGACGCCTCACAGGAGACAGTACTTTACAGCGCTCTTGCCGGTAACGACGAGATGCGCAATCAGATGCGTGAACTGCTTGCAATCAAAGAAGCGGTGCATAAGGACGTGGAAGCTTTCACTCCGCCTCCTTCTGCAACCAAATCAGTATTCGCCGCAATCGGTGCAAGCTCTCTTCAGGTTCCCGCAAGCATATCGGCACCCGCAGTAACTCATTACGGTGCTATTATGGGCGTACTCGGAAAAATCTGGCAGCCGATGGTATCGCCAATAGTAGCTTCTGTTATTACCGCTCTCATATTTATGAATTTTTATCATCCTGTTATTCAGAATCCGGCGGGAAATGCTCTTAACGGAAATAACAACTCGTTCCGGCAGAATCTACTTTCTCCGAGCATAGCTGACGGCGGCTTCAATTCCTCTTTACCTGTTGCTAAATCTCAGGATAACACGGCTCGGCATCATCGTTCTGCTATTATTAATTCTGAACCCTTATCCGCAACTGCTGCTGAACAGCCAGTTGAAGAAGAGTCTGCCGCAGTAAGCGAAGAACCTGTCAATAATTTAGTATTTGCTTCAGATATTGAAAATACTATAAATAAAAATCAGCCGGCTCTTTTGAATTATTGCTCCGGTACTAATTATCAGAAATTTGCAGATATTAAGAATTCCGATAATTTATTGCAGTCTAAACCGAAAGAAAGCTCTGACGGTTTCCATCTGACAATGCAGGCACGGGGAATCTCGGCGCAGTCTTATCCTGATGTAAACACCGGGCAACAGAATTTGCCGGTTTTCAGTAACATTGCATTTGGATTCTATACACTTTTGTATAAAAACCTGCAAATCGGCTTCGAGATAGGGCAGGAACAGTTCGGGCAGTCATTCTACTTCTCTGATGATAAACAATCGTTCCTGAATGAACAAAATCCTTTACTGTTCTGGAGCGGAGTCTCCTTACGGGGTGTTCTGGACAGTAAAATAGATTTTATAGGATACGGACAGCCTTTTGCACAGTTAACATTCGGAGGAACTCAGTTAGGTCCTCTCGGCAAAGCTGTTGCGGGAATTCAATACAGTTCAGGTATCGGACTTACATTTATGCTTGGAGCTGAAGGAAGTACGCTGCTCTATCAGAGTCAATCCCGATGGTATAATACCAACAAGTTAGGTGTTACATACGGAATGCTATATAAGTTTTAAAATTATCTGTCTTGCTGACTGGAAAAAATTATGAAATGTAGATACTCAATAATAATTGCTATAACTTTGCTTGCAGGATTTCTCTTTTCCTGCTCATCGCCTATGGACGTAAAAACACCCCGTATTGTAACCCCAATTGACCAGATACGGTTACATCCGGCATTAACCGAAGTAATTACCGAAGCTAATGATGAGCCGGTATATTTTTTAATTAATGTAGCTAAAGCTGAATTAGATACATTCGCAAATCCTCCGCGTATCTGGATGGATTTTTCTTTCGATGCCGCTTATGATACTTCTGCTTATGCTAATAAAATTAAAATCAAAAATTTTAAAATTAAATTAGATTCTACACAGTTTGCAGAATCGTTAAACGATATAACAGGTTCTGAAAATTATAACTCGGAATGGATGAAACTGACTATTCAAAGAGACCCGGAACACTCAAAAGATACTACAATAAGCTGTGGACCTGAGCAACCATCAGCAAATATTTCTTTTATTATGAATAAAGAAAAACACGAAATTCTGGCTTTTCTTTATACTAAAATAACTGACAGAAGATATTGGAAAGAGGAACGGGATACAATAATTGATGATGGGCAAGGCAATAAAATTCTGCTTCCGATAATAACGGAAAAGTCAGCACCTGATTCAATTTCATTCCGTGCCACTTTTAAATTGAAATACTAAGAATATTTTATAAAAACCGGGGGATGCACTCAGAAAATTTTTCCATCAACTCCCAACCCTATGTTTCTACTTGACTGTCTCTGTGTTCTCCCGGTTTAAGAATAATTATATCAATTGATATAAATCAGTTTCTTTGCAATTTTATTTTTTCCGATGTT
>JBAYGQ010000416.1:0-3306 GCA_041666585.1 Bacteroidota bacterium | reverse complement strand
GCTTCTATGTTCGTAATGCCCCAGCCTTCTTTGATTGATGTATTTACAACAATGTCGGAAAGTCCCAACAGCCTGATTTTATCTACATCAGACACGTAGCCGAAAAATTTGCATTTATCATAAATACCGAGTTCTTTTGAAAGAGATTCGAGGTATGGAAGGAAATCACCCTTGCCGAGCAGGTGCAGTTGTGCTGTGGGGAACGGCTCAGTAACGATTGCGAAAGCTTTTACAAGATGGTCAACACTTTTGTATTTCTTCATCCTGCCGAAGTACGCAATACAGGGAAAATCGTATTTCTCGCCGACTTTCATCGGAAATTCCTGCTGATTAATTGCATTCGGAACGATAGACATCAGTTCAGGATTCAAGCCCTTTTCAATGCACTCCTGCTTTGTGCTTTCGGAAACAACAGCGACGTGTGTATTGCGGTAAACTTTACCTATCATGCTTTCTGCATAATAGACATAAGTACCCCTCACAAGTCCCGCTTCATGGAAAATTGCATTACCGAAAAAGTGGTGGCAAAGTAAAATTATTGGTTTCTTAATAAATCGCGGAGTGAAAAAAGGAATCTTGTTAATATCATCCACAATAACGTCATATTCTTTGTAGGAATTAGGATTTCGAAACGTTTTATAAACGGTAAAATTGAAGGTATTTCTTGTTCCTTTGCGTATAATCTTTATTCCGTCAATTGTTTCTTTGGGCAAAGCACCGTCGAACATAGAGCAGAACAGTGTAACATCGTGACCGGCAGAAGCAATCCTTTTGAAAACTTCATGGAAATGAACTTCGGCTCCTCCGCCAAAGGGATTTTTAATACACTGCCAATTTATAACAAGAATTTTCATCCCTCGTAAACACGAATATAAGAAAGAATTAATGTTTTTGGAATATATATAATTATTCACAATTGTAACTTTTGTATTTTTTATCCGTAAAGGTTTTTAAGCATCAGAAAACTGAAATAGTTTTTTGATTACCAAAAAAAATGATATTTTTGAATATTAAAAAACCAAAATAGTTTTATCAGTACCGAAAAAATATGGAAAAGAAAGAAATAATAAAGCTACGAATTCTGAATACGGCAAAAAATCAATTGCTCAAATTCGGCTTTAGCCGTGTTAAAACCGATGAACTCGCCGCCGAACTCGGAATCAGTAAAAGAACCCTGTACGAATATTTTCCTTCTAAAGAGAAATTATTCGAAGCGGTTGTAGAGCATGAATTAGCTTTTTCTTCCGACAAAATTGAGGAAATAATTGATGGGATAATAGCAAACCCGGATGCAAACATGATTGACGAACTACGAAAAATTTGGGATGTAAATTCGGAGACTATGTGCATCTTTAAAAAAGAATTTTTCGATGACGTAAAAAAATATATTCCGGAGGCTTGGGCAAATATAGAAAAATTTAGAGTGGAACAAATGAAAGAAGGATTCAGGAAATTGACAGAATATGGCAAAACACGTGGATATTTCAGAAAAGAGCTAAACGGTGAAATCGTACTATATATTAATCTTTTCGCCGTACAAAACATAATTACACCCGAATTTCTTTCACGTTTTCCTATGTCTGCAAGCGACGTTTTGGAATCAATCTATGATGTTTTGTTTGCCGGAGTATTGACAGACAAAGGCAGAAATGAATACCTGAAATGCAAAGAAGCAAAAGCAAATGGTATCCCCTGCTAATTTTAAAATATTGCAAATAATATGTTATTAAAATAGAGGATTTAAATGGAAAATAATCGAAAAAATTTAAGAAAGATATTTAAAAATTTCTTTTCAGTTTGTATCGGATTAACTTTAATATTATCTGCACAAAGTAACGCACAGGTCAAAAGCTATACATTGGACGAAGCAATAACTACAGCTTTGGAAAATAACCACGATACAAAAATTGCAAAAATGAACATACAAAAAGCTTCTGCGGCTGTTGATGAAGCTTACGGTAATGCCTTGCCGTCTTTAGACGTCTCTGCAAATCTGACTCACTTTATGCAGAAACCTATGATGTTTTTCCCTGATTTTGGAGCTTTGCTCGGTAATGCAACTTATAATATTTTATTTAACGAAAACGTACTTCCCCGCGATAATTCCAAATTCGCTCCGATAGGTTTAACAAAACAATCATTTGCGTTGAATAATTCGTTTGAAACAAAAGTTCAGCTTACTCAGGTACTATTCAATTCTGCAGTTCTGACCGGAATAGGTGCTTCAAAAATATATCAGGATGTATCGAAAGAGCAGTTAAAAAGCACAATTGCAAAGACTATCCTTGATGTTAAGAAAGCTTTCTATGGAGTCTTACTTACAAAGTCTTTAAGTGAAATCACGAGTGCAGGTTTTGCGAACGCACAGGATAATTATAAAAATGTTAAAGCAATGTTTGACCAGGGGATGGTTTCAGAATATGACGCTTTGCAGGCTGACGTTCAGGTAGAGAATTTCCGTCCGACTGTAATAATGATGGAAAACAATTACAAAAATGCAAAAGAGGGATTGAAGATTTTGATGGGTATTGAGCCTTCATCAGATTTTGAAATTAAAGGAGAATTCGAATATACAGACGAAGCACTGCCTCAGGAATCAGAACTTGTGTCCAAAGCATTATCAGACAACTTGGATTTAAATACTATGAACTATAAAAGGCAGGTTGACGATGCAATGATAAATCTTTACTCAGCCGATTACTGGCCCTCTTTGGCGGCATTCGGTAACTACTCTTATGCAGGCTCTTCAGATGATTTCAAATTTTCTAATTATTCATCTTCAATGGTCGGTGTATCGCTTTCACTGAACCTGTTTAAAGGTATGCAGACTAAAGCTAAAGTTGAGCAAGCGAAAATATCACATGATGTTTCGGAAGAACAATATGTTCAGCTAAAATCTTTTATCATACTTCAGGTGAAATCGAAATTACTTGATGTCTCTTCGGCAAAAAGTAAAATTTCAACTCAGGACTTAAATGTAAAAAAAGCTCAGATGGCTTATGATATTTCTAAAATCAGGTATCAGGAAGGCAAAGGTATTCAGCTTGAAATACAGAATAATGAAATTGCACTGCGACAAGCAAAAATGAACAGAATCCAGTCAATATACGAATATATTGTTTCCAAAGCGGAATTAGACCAGCTTCTTGGACAAGTTGAGGCTAAATATTTTAATTCAAAATGATTTTTTTATGATAATTGAAAATATGTAAAATTTAATAGAGATTTTAATTTATGAAAAAAACTGTAATAATTGTAGCCATTTCTTTATTTGCACTGATAGTACTGATTTTAGGCTTTAGACTT
>JBAYGQ010000415.1:0-3313 GCA_041666585.1 Bacteroidota bacterium | reverse complement strand
TTGCTATTACCCCTGAAATCAAAATTGAGATGTATGATAATTCTATTCTCGAGGTTAATATAAAATCTCTGAGCGCCAGAATTAATGGTAGGATGCAATGTGTTACCGGGGATTCGTGTGATTTCTATTCAAACAGGGAAGAACGCCCTCTTAAAGCAACTCTTACTTTTAAATCTGATTCTATGGACTTTGGACAAAATCTAATTACCGTCTATGCTATTGACGGCTCGGGTAACCGAGATACTACGAGGGTTTCTGTCTATGTTTCAAAAGGCGGATATGTAGAAAATCTTTATAATTTTCCGAATCCTTTTGATAACGGTACAACTTTCTCATTCAATTACAAGGCACCTCAGAACAGCGGTGAAGCGCTGATAGAAATGTTCGATTTGATGGGACGTCCTGTTAAAACAATACGACATCCTGTTACTTTAGGTAAAAACTTTATTGAATGGAACGGTCTGGACAATAGCAACTCACGACTTGCATCAGGTGTATATTTCTATCGTATGTCTATACTGAGTGACAGTTACGTGGAAACTCATTATGGAAAGATAATGGCAAACTAAAATTTGATTTTTTATTTGTCATGCTGAATTTAGCTTAGCATCTTTCTTTAATTTTAAAATAGCAAAAAAATTAATCCATTTTCAGTGGTGTAAACTCGGGATTTTTATTTTTAGCACGCGATTCTTCAGCTAGTTTCTTTTTGTATTCGATATATTTTTGCATTAATTCTTCATTTCCGGTTGCGATAATCTGCATTGCAAGCAAACCTGCATTTTTTGCACCGTCTATTCCGACTGTTGCTACAGGTACTCCCGGAGGCATCTGAACTATAGACAGAAGTGAGTCTAAACCGTTCAATGATTTCGACTGGATAGGTACTCCGATAACAGGAAGAGGGGTATTGCCCGCAAGAACTCCCGGAAGATGTGCCGCACCTCCTGCTCCGGCAACGATGACTTTCAATCCACGTTTTTGTGCATTTGCACTGTAAGAAATTGCATCAAGAGGATTGCGGTGAGCCGAGATAACATGCATCTCGTATCCGACACCGAATTCATTGCACACATCTGCAACTTGTTTCATAATGGGAAGGTCAGAGTCGCTACCCATAATTATTCCGACTAATACTTGTTTGTTTGCCATTTGATTTTATTTGTTTTTTGAATAAATTAGTTTTATCTCAAATTTAAACATTGGAGCACTTCTGTAAGATGAACCGCAAAATTATTTAAAAAATTATTTGTTAGAATTACTTTTTTCTGCGTTTTCATTGTTCTCAACATCCTGAACACTCCCGTTCTTCAGCATATCTACATCAATCAGTCCTTCTTTTATTTTTTTAACTATCAGATCTTTTATTGCCTGATGAATCATTTCGTCTAAACCATCAAGATTCATTTCATCTTTTTTAATATTTTTAGCCATCAGGGTTACCTTAAATAAATTTATAATTCAATTATTTCTCCATACTTCATAACTCGGCATTTTTTGCCGGATTTTTCTACCTTAAGTTTGAATTCTTCAGGGTCAACCTGAATAATCGGAAACGTGTTAAAGTGCATTGGTACTGCCAATTCAGGATTTACAAACTCAACTGCTTTTACAGCGTCATTAATTCCCATAGTAAAATTATCACCAATCGGAACAAGGAATAAATCAATTTTATTCATTTCGCCTATTAATTTCATATCAAGGAAAAGTCCCGTATCACCTGCGTGATAGACGGTTTTTCCGCCTATTGTAATCAGGACTCCTGCAGGTTCGCCCATATATCTCCCGTCAGGAGATGCTGAGCCGTGATGTGCAATTGTAAATTTAACACGTCCAAACGGAAACGCAAAGCTTCCGCCGATGTGCATATTATGTGCCTTACAACCTTTTTCGGATACGTAATTAGCCAGTTCATTTACTGCAATTATTTGTGCATCGTTCTGTTTCGCAATTGCAATAGCGTCTCCGAGATGGTCACCGTGTGCATGTGTAAGAACAATAAATTTCACTTTGATATCTTTAATACCGCAAACTGCATTCGGATTGCCGCTGATAAACGGGTCTATAACTACCTGATTAGTGCCGTCGTCCAATAAAAAACAGGAGTGGCTGAGATATTTGACGGTTAACATTTGGATTCTCCTACATTTTTGAAATAAATAGGAAACTTTCAAACAATAAAAATAAAGCAAATTAGCAAATTCCGCAAGATATTTTATTTAAAAATGGAATTGATTTATTATTTTTGTTAATTAGTTAATAAAAAGAAACAAATTATGCAGTTTTCTTTCAATAGAAATCATACCACAGTTTTTATTGCAATCATTCTCGGTATTGCGGCGTTTGCAGGATTTTTATATCAGACCCATTTTTTATTCTATCCTCTGTCACTGTTTTTAATCTCTTTATTCTTGCTTGTTCCATACCGCAAGAAATCTAAGTTTATACGACGTATGATTTTTCTTATCAGCCTTTCGTTTATTCTCTGGGTTATCGGTGACCTGAGCTATGCGCTTTTACCGTTTGCCCTTGCATTCTTACTTGCTTATTTGCTTGATCCGTTTGTTACTTATTTAGAGAAGAAAAAAATTCCCAGATGGCTTTCTTCGATTATCCTTGATTTAATTTTTATCGGAGCTATCTCGCTTATAGGTTTTTTTGTTTTTCCTATAATTTTTGCACAGTTGGACGATGCAATCAAGAAAGTATCAGTATTTTTCAAAACATTTTCGTCTAACTTCGACCAGCACAGCATGTATAAATTTTTTACAAATCTCGGATTCGGCAAAGCTGTATATAAATCCGTGATTCAGGCTGAGTTGTTACCTCGAATGGAGTCTATATATTTCAATTTATTATCTTCATTGATGTCCTTTCTGACAGGAGTATCTGTTATTTCAACAAAGCTCATAAACATAGTATTGGTGCCGGTTTTATTCTTCTATTTTCTAACGGATTTTGCCCGTTTCAAAGCTTTACTCAGACAAATCTTGGAGCAGAAGAACAGAAAGGTGCTATTCGATTTACAGAGAATTGATATCATACTGCGAAAATACATAGGCTGGCAGATAGTATCAGCAATAATAGTAGCTACCTGCACATCAATTCTGTTTTCTATTTTCAATATACCTTTTCCCGTAGTATTGGGACTGCTATGCGGTTTGCTGAATCCTATTCCTTATTTAGGTCTGGCGGCAAGTTCAATTATCGCAATTCTGACAGTAATTATAATCAGTCCGGGAGACGTTACCGGACAAATTATTGCAATTCTGTGCAGTATCTGGGGCATACATTTTATCAATACTTATCTGAT
>JBAYGQ010000414.1:0-3317 GCA_041666585.1 Bacteroidota bacterium | reverse complement strand
ACCAATTTCAAGACCATAATCAAAATTATTTGGAATACCATTTGGTACTTTATCTGGATTATTCATTCTACAAAGCAATTGCATAATTATCTCCCTTTAAATTTAAAATCATCAAAATACTAGTTTCAAAATGTATGGGAAAATCGGGTGAATATCACAACTAAATATAAGTAATTTGACCATTTATTGATAATTCGTAAGATTCATACATTTCGTTGTTAATCAAGGTAAGTTTATAACCATTTTCAAATACAATTGTAAGCTCCGACCTTGATGAATCAGTATAAATGTCAATTACAATAGCTTCTAATAAATTTAAAAGCAAACCACAATTTATTAAAGGAAATGTGTCATATTTATTTTTTTTTCTTTTATATTCCAATATAAATCTACCAGAAATATTTATAAAACCAATATGAACACGTCCAGTTTCTTCGGAATTTCTTTCAAAGAAGAATGTAATAGTACTAACAGTATTGCATATTTGACCTATATTGGTATTTAAGAAAATTTTTAAATCTAATTCAATTGGTATTTTATACATATTATCCTCCTTGTAATATTTTATTTTCATTTTTCAATTGCCACGAGATTTATCTCGTGGAGAGCAGAATCTGAGCGACATTCCGGGCTTCAGCCCACTATTTAAAAATAGCGGCAATTATTAATTTACAAAAAACATTCGGAGAGAACATCTTTCCGGCTTTCCAATTCCTGCTTTATCAGATTCAGTTTATAGTTCATTTCGTCTATATCATTTTCGCAAGTTTCACATTCGGTCTGCAGTTGATTCATTTCATCCTGAAGTTGCCTCACTTCCTGTTCGTGAGAGGATATTTGCTTTTTGATTCTGTTGATTTCTTCTTTGCCTGTGTGATATTTAATTTCGAAATAAGCTAATATTAATCCCACAAATCCCCCTGCCATCGAAGCTATGTAAACACCGTTCTGTATCTGCTTCAGTAAATCTGCATTGCGAGTGTAAAAATCTTTGAATAAATCAGGGAAATAATAAGCCAGAACACCGAGTACAACTGCTATGAAAAACGACATCAACATTTTATTAAGATATTTGCGTTTGGTGCATTCTCCGATTTTGTTGTACAAAGCAATCAGTTCATTTTCAATATCAAAATATCCCGATTGATTGCTGTGATATTTTTTCTTCTTTTCTCTTACGGAAAACTGAATTTCTTCTATTTTTTCTGAACCGCTCTGAACAGATTTTTCGAGTTCCTGAACTTTCTTAACCAAATCTTCGGAATAACTGCACCATGCCTGCCTGATTAATTCTTTTTTCTGTTCACTTCTCGAATCATCGGCAAGTTTATTGAAGGGAATAAATTTTGCAACAATTTCAGGTTTCATTGACATTGTGTAATTATTCTTAATAAACCAGTCAGGGTATTTTGCGATGAAATTCAGAGCAAGCTTTTCATCGCTTTTAAAAGTATTTTCCAATGCAAATTTCTTATCGAAGCACTTAAAATAAGCAAGATTTCTTGCTACATTAAATTCATTTTCATCAAGTTTTTCGCTTATGTCCGATAGTTTATGATAAACATCTGCAATGTCTGAGTAGTCTTTAGCCAACTGTTCTGATGTACTTTTAATGCTTTCTCTAATTAAATTTCTAATGTGCGGTTTGATTGTAAATTTATTTGTCCTGTCGGAGCTAATCACTAAATCATTTGAATTTTTCAGATGTTCGTATGCCTCTCTGAAAGTCAGGTTCATTTCAGGGAAAATCCGCAGTGCATTGAAATCGAAATAATCCAGAAATGCCGCACAGCAGAGCCATTCAATTTCCCCGGATGAACGGCGATTGAAGTAATACTCAACCGCCTTTTGATTGAGTAAAGATTTATTGATATTTTCGGAATCATTTCGGAATGTTTCAACCCAATAATTGAGCAGAGCGGGTATCCCTTCGGAGAAATCAAAAGCCTTCTGCAGAGTTTCAACAGATTCAATATTTAATTCATCGAGATAATCCTCTGTTTCATCGAAACTGAAAGGCAGGAGTTCAAGCGAAAGAATCTTGTCCGACAGCGACTCCCATTCGACACGGGATTTATTTTCCAGAAGATTTTCGCGTGTAACAATTACAAAACGAAAATCAAAAAAATATGAGACCGGAATTTCTTTTTCAGGAAAAGAAATTGAGTAAGAAACAAAGTCAGTGAACTTTTTATCTGTCAGATATTCAAAAAGAGAACCTGTAATCCATTTTTTTAAAGAATAATTAATTCTCTCAAAATTATCAAAAATCAGAACTATTTTAACCGGCTCTTTGGTTGAGGGAAGGCGGAACTGCCGGGTGTCGGTATCAAATGGAAAGTACTTGTTCATTAAGTCAACAATGAAAGATTCTGATACTGCTTTTTCGGTATCAAGCAGAATCCTTCTTTCACCTTTTTGACCTATATATCCTGTTAAATCTTTTTCAATTTCATTTTTATCTGCAGGAGCAACAGATTTATTTTTCAAAGAAAATTCAGCATCTGAAAAGAGCTGAGAATTTTCCGATATTTTCTGAAATAAATCGAAATCATTTTCTTTTATAATTTCCATTGAAAAGACAAACGAATTTCTTACATCGTTGCTCTCTTTCCAGTTCATCGTAGCCGAAGGAAATACTGCTGTTTTAAAGTTCATGGTAAGAACTTTCATCAGGTCGGGTAAATAGTAAATCTGACCTATGTCATCATAAGAAATCACGGCATCGGCAAATTTTTTGGAAATAATATCGAATTGAAAATTATCTAAAAGAGCAGACTTTCCGACACCTGCGGAACCGTTAATAAAAATCAGGTTTTTAGCTTCCGGTTCGCTGATTGGAAGGGAGATTCCCCTGCGTATCGTCTCGATTTCTTTTACACGGTTTTGAAGCATAAGAGAGTACCCAAAATCATTGTATTTTAAAATGCATTTCGATTTCTGTGCCTTTATCGGAAACAAAAAAACAGCATTTGTCGGTTATTTCGCGAATCAGAAAAACTCCTCTGCCGCCTTCCTTTAGCAGGTTTTCGGGGTCTCGGGGGTCAGCAATTTTTTCTATATCGAAACCTTCTCCCTGGTCTTTCACTTTTACTGTAATTTCATTCCCGTTTATTTCAATTGTTAAGTATGCAATTTTAGAAGGGTCGCATTTATTTCCGTGAATTATCGCATTATTTACCGCTTCGGTAACGGCAATCAGCATATTAAAATAAATGTCGTCACTCAGCTTATATTTTTTCTTAATATCGGAAAGCACGGATTCAACACAGCGAATAGATTTCTTTTCGCTGGCAAGTTCTTTTTCATAACTTTTT
>JBAYGQ010000413.1:0-3321 GCA_041666585.1 Bacteroidota bacterium | reverse complement strand
GAGAAAGAAAAGCGTGCGGCGGAGTTAATCATCGCTAATAAAGAACTAGTCTTTCAAAACGAAGAGAAAGAAAAGCGTGCGGCAGAGTTAATCATCGCTAATGAAGAACTAGTTTTTCAAAACGAAGAGAAAGAAAAGCGTGCGGCAGAGTTAATCATCGCTAATAAAGAACTAGTCTTTCAAAACGAAGAGAAAGAAAAGCGTGCGGCGGAGTTAATCATCGCTAATAAAGAACTAGTCTTTCAAAACGAAGAGAAAGAAAAGCGTGCATCAGAGTTAATCATCGCTAATAAAGAGCTTATCTTTCAAAATGAAGAGAAAGAAAAGCGTGCATCAGAATTAATAATTGCCAAAGAGCATGCCGAGGAAAGCGATAAATTAAAAACTGCTTTCCTGCAGAATATGTCCCATGAAATTCGTACACCTTTGAACGGTATTATAGGTTTTTCAGGCTTATTAAATGGTAAAGATTTAAGTAAAGATGATATTAAAGATTTCACTTCTATGATAAGTCAAAGCGGGCAAAGGCTTATTGAAATTGTCAATAATGTATTAGATATTTCCAAAATTCAAACAGGACAGGTTAAAATTGAACAAAAACCAATAGTAATTAATTCAATTTTCTCGGATTTATTTACATTTTTCTCTCATCTGGCAGAAGCTAAGAATATTAGTTTGAATTACCATAATCTGGATGATAAATTAAGAACAATATATTCGGATGAAACCAAACTTCATCAGATTCTTACGAATTTAATAAATAATGCAGTAAAATTTACGAAATCTGGAAGTATAGATTTCGGATATGAAATCAAAGGTAATGTTATCGAATTATATGTGAAAGACACCGGAATTGGAATTCCACCTGAATTTTACGATAGGATTTTCGACAGGTTTACACAAGCCGACCTGTCTATTACAAGAGGATATGAGGGAGCAGGGTTGGGATTAGCAATTTGTAAAGGATTAGTCGAATTACTTGGAGGGAGAATATGGCTTGAATCGGAAATTAACAAAGGTACAACCTTTTTCTTTACCTTACCGTATACTCCTGTTGCTCCGATTTCGCAGGAAGAAAAAAGATATTCAGAAATTCCGGTAAAACGGGTTAAAGGTAAAATTCTGATCGCTGAGGACGATTGGATAAGCTCCCAGTATCTTATCAAACTTTTGCAAAATTCCGATATTACTGTAATTCATGCTGAAAATGGAGAGATAGCAGTTGAATTTGTCAGGAATACACCCGATATCGCTTTAGTTCTTATGGATATAAGAATGCCTGTAATGGATGGAATTGATGCTACAAAACTAATAAAGAAGATTAGACCTGATTTACCTGTAATTGCACAGACAGCCTATGCTTTCAGTGAAGAAAAAAATAGAATTTTAGCAATAGGTTGTGATGAATATTTATCTAAACCGATTGAAAATGATAAACTCAAAGCACTAATAAGTAAATATTTGAAATAAACAATCGAGTTAAATGCTGTATTAATAAATCATTTTTACGTAATGAGAGTTAAGAATACTAAAATATTGCAATATTAGGAGAATATAAATTGGAAAACAAAAAAAATAATCTTACAACTGCTTCAGGCAAACCATACTTTGAAGACGAAGATAGTTTAACTGCCGGCGAAAGAGGGGAAGTACTTTTGCAGGATTTTTATCTTCACGAAAAATTAGCTCATTTCAATAGAGAGAGAATACCTGAAAGGATTGTTCATGCCAAAGGAACAGGAACGTTCGGAAAATTCACCGTAACCGGTGATATTTCGCAGCTTACTAAAGCTAAAATATTCAATAAAATCGGTAACGAATGCCGTGTGTTTGTCAGGTTTTCAATAGTTGGCGGAGAAAAAGGCGGTGCCGATACCGAAAGAGACCCCCGGGGTTTTGCAGTTAAGTTCTATACCGAAGACGGCAACTGGGATTTAGTCGGTAATAATACCCCTGTTTTCTTTATCAAAGACGCAAAGAAATTTCCTGACTTTATCCATACACAAAAACGAGACCCAAAAACCAACCTTAAAAGTCCGACCATGATGTGGGATTTTTTTAGTTTAAATCCCGAAAGTCTTCACCAGGTTATGATATTATTCAGTGACCGGGGAACGCCTGACGGTTACAGAAAAATGGATGGATTTGGCAGTCATACTTTTTCTATGATAAATTCCAATAATGTCAAAGTTTGGGTAAAGTTCCACTTTATTACCCAACAGGGATACGGTACTTTAAATAGTGCTGGTGCCGAAAAAATAAAAGGGAAAGACCTTGATTATGCTCAACGGGATATGGTTGAGGCAATTACCAAATGTGATTTTCCAAAATGGACACTTAAAATACAGGTAATGACTCTTAAGCAGGCAAAAACATTCAAATGGAATCCGTTCGACTTAACAAAAGTTTGGCCACATGGCGATTACCCATTAATTGAAGTTGGTGTGATGGAATTAAATGAAATTCCATTGAACTATTTTGCTGATGTTGAACAGTCAGCTTTTGCACCGGCTCATATTGTTGACGGAATAGGTTTTTCACCCGACAAAGTTCTGCAAGGAAGAATTTTAGCATATCCTGATGCACAACGGTATAGATTAGGAGCCAATTATGAACAAATTCCCGTAAATATGCCTATTTGTCCTGTCAATAACTATCAAAGAGACGGAATGATGCGTGTTGACGGTAACGGTGGCGATAACCTGAATTATTTCCCAAACAGTTTCGATAAAATTGAAGCGAATAAAAATTATAAAGAAATTGTTTTGAAATTGGATTCGGATAAAGCAGATACCTATGACCGTAACGAAAATGATGACGACCACTACACACAGCCCGGTTTGTTATTTAGAAAAGTAATGACCGAACAGGAACGCAATAACACCATAAGTAACATTATTGACTCAATGAGTTGTATTACAGGCGAAAAACGCAATGAAATAATTCAAAGGCAATTATCACATTTCAATAAAGCGGATAAAGAATTAGCGTTAAAAATTGCTGAGCTACTAAATATTAATTTTAAAAAGGATAATTAAAATGAGTAAAGTACTTGATAATACAAAATCTGACGTTGTAAGAGCGGAATACATTGAAGTAGAACCGAATATACGCCTTCATATTACTGATGCCGGCGAAGGAAGACCAATTGTGCTGATTCCCGGTTGGCCCCTAAGCGATGAAATGTACGAATACCAGTATAATGATTTAATAAATAACCATTTTCGAGTAATTGGTATTACGTTAAGGGGTTTTGGTAAATCAGACAAACCTTACGGAGCATATAATTACGATGTGCATGCGATGGATATTAAAAAGGTT
>JBAYGQ010000412.1:0-3322 GCA_041666585.1 Bacteroidota bacterium | reverse complement strand
TAAGCTTGCAATCAGCACAATTGATAATAATTTCTTCATTTTCTACTCTTTTCATTATTTATTTCAAATGAAACACAATTTTAGCTATTCTAGTTCTACAAATAATCCAATTAGTTTTGTTTATTACAAATAATTTCTTATTTTTTTTTAAAATTCACAAATCTTATAAATTTAGAAGTATCGTGCCAATTGAAATATTTACAAAGCAAAGATTCAAGAACTAAATATCAATAATAAAATGTACAAAAAGTTTATTAATCCTTAACACAACGAACCGAAAACCCACGCTCCTTATAGTAAAATCCCTTTTCAAAAGTAGCATTATAGTTTTTCAGAGTTCTGAACCATGAAAGAGATAAATATTCTTCTCCTGTAGATGACCAGAAATAAGCAATTTGTCCAATAGGTCCGTAATAGCCTCTGCAGCCACCAGGTAAAGCCGAAAAGCCTTTTTCGTTAGTAGCTCCTGTGTTTGGGCTGTTCCAATGAACAGTTCCCGTTTCTTTCAGTTTTCCACCTGCAAGATTTTCACCGCCTAAGCTGTTTTCCAATTCCTGCCATTCATCTTTGCTCGGCACATGCCAGCCCTCAGGTGCTAATCCGCGAGAGTCATTTACTGCATACCAGTTGTATAGTTTTCCATAGATGGCACCAATTGCTGGGTCATTGTTGTAATAGCACCATGCCCCTTTTGTCAGTTTTGACCATGCTATAGAATCCTGTACTTCAGGTATCGGATCGCCGTTGCGGTAATGGTCAACATCAAGATTCCTTTTCATCCAGACTTGAGTGCCGATTGTTACTTCATCAGAATTGTTATTTGGATTTGTTGACTTATCTTTGTTGCAGCTAATCAAGAAAGATATTTCCAAAATTAATAAAATAACAATTCTCTGTTTCATGATGTTCTATATTATTATTTTTCTAAATTTTAATTCGTACGGGTTTTCATAGATACAACAATAAGTAAAATAATTGGTATTGGTAACTAAGTAAAGAAACCAAAAAATTGTCATTCCCACGAAAGTGGGAATCCATTGTATTTCATTGTGTTATGGATACCCGCTTTCGCGGGTATGATAATAAATCTTAACTAACTTAACAATGCCTAATTTATATTTATAGAATCATACAAAATTATTATTTAAAACCTTTCGTCAAACCATATAGAAAAACCGAAACTAATTCCACACCATAAATAATACCAATAGTAACAGCAACAGTAGCCACTACATTGGTACGATGGCATCCTATATAAAGCACATTATTAAATCCAACATTAATTTTTCTACCCTTTTCATCATTACCAATAATTGTTATATTATTCAAAGAGGCATTAATAATTTGACCTCCATTTTTATCAAACCAAATAAACTTTTTTTCCAAATACACACACCTGATTTTTTCTTTTATATTCAATAGCGTATTAATTGAAAGCTGCGGGACTTGATAAACAGTACCATTTTCGAGTTTAAATCCACTAATATCATTTAGTGAAATTTTTAAAGAATCCTTATCCCTGACACCAAAAATGTAAACTGAACTGTAATCAAAAGAACCTCCTTTCTGGTTAAAAACAATTTTAGCTTCATCAATTAATCGCAATTCGGCAATTTTTTCATCTAAAGTTACATCAACTATTGAAGATATTTGTTTTATACTAGTGCAGCCATTGCTATATAGCGACAGGCTTGCAATAAGTACAATTGATAATATTTTCTTCATTTTCTACACTCACCATTATTTATTTCAAATGAGGTCAAATATTAGCAATAATTGTTTTACTGGTAAAATAAATAATTTGGTATTGGTAACTAAGTAAAGAAAACAAAAAATTGCCATTCCCACGAAAGCGGGAATCCATTGTATTGCATTATGTTATGGATACCCGCCGCAGGTATGATAGTAAATCTATACTCAATTAACAATGCCCAATAATCTGATAGTCCATTAATCCTTTATACACCGAACCGAACAACCGACAGATTTATTAATGTGATTAGCCATCGTCATAGTTGAAGTAGAGTACAGTTCCCTTCGGTAAGCATAAATTGTACCACCTGTTTCTGAAGAAGTCCACCAATAACCTACAGTACCGATTCCATCGAAGTTAGTCCCGGGATAAGATTTATATCCACCGGGAAGGGCTGTAAATCCACTTTCGTTTGAGGCACCTGTATTTGGACTTGTCCAATGAGAAGTTCCGGCTTCTTTAAGCTTTATTCCTGAATATAAAGATCCGTTTCCGTTAGCAGGTGCAGTAGCTGAAACAAGTGTTGACCATTCCTCGTTACTTGCAACGCGCCATCCTGGAGGAGCCAAACCTCGAGGGTCGTTTGTAGCATACCAGTTGTAAAGTTTTCCGTATTTAGCACCGTTTGCAGGGTCATTATTATAGTAGCACCATGCACCGCTTGTATAATTAACCCATGCTGTTGAATCTGTAACCTGTGGTATTGGATCACCATTGCGATAATGATCAACATCGAGATTTTTCTTCATCCAAACTTGAGTACCGATTGTAACAGATTCAATTATAGCCTGCCCAAGGTCAATTTTACTGTTATTCAATTTCTTTATTTGTGCTTCAGCGTAGCCAAACAAGAAAGTCAGTACGAAAATTGTTGAAACCAAAAATTTATATTTCATTTTGTACTCAAAATAAATGAAAAAAAAAACATTACTTACATGTTTTCAGATAACGGTTCCCTGTAAGTTGTCCGTTAATAAAGCCTGCTCCATATTTACCTCCGCCCGCATAATCTTCCTGATAGAAGCAATAGGTCATAATACATGTACGATATTTCGGATTTGAGTGTATTACAACTATACCTTTAGCTCTGTTGCGCGGAATGCCGTTACTCTCTTTGTTAATATAAAAGTCTCCACCGGTTCCGCTTGCCATTATTTTAGAACCCGGAAACATTTCGAGAACATATTTTTTAGCGATTGCTTCAGCTTTGGCATCTTTTCCGTTATAAGCGGTACCGTCATAATTCAAACCTTTGTATTCTACAGTCTTTTCGCTCATGAATTTTTGCAAACCCTGTTGATAAGCCGAGTCTAAAAGATCCCAGGGATAATCCAATGTAACGCCCATCAATGCGGCACATTTATCAAGTTCTTTAGTTCGGTCCCCTTTTGCTTTTTTCTTAATCTCTTCCAATCCGTCAAAATAAGCCATATCATGTTCATAATCCGCATCTTTTACTTTGAGTGTAAATCCGTAAAAATTAGCTTGTGCCGCTCTTTCTAATCCCTTTTTAATATACTCATTCCTTTTTTGCAGAAATTCCCATTGTATATCATATCTTGACTGTAT
>JBAYGQ010000411.1:0-3323 GCA_041666585.1 Bacteroidota bacterium | reverse complement strand
TTAGTTGTTCCTAAAGGTACTGTTAGTTTTATTTGAGAATTACTCCAAAAAGAAATGTTTTTTATAACTTTATCGTTTATTGTAACAAAATTTGTATCTTGTATAAAACCGAAACTTATTCCGTTTACCACAATTTCAGTACCGATGATTGCCGCATTAGGTATAATATTAGAAATAGTAGGAGTATCCGAGATATACTTCATACAACGAACTGAAAGTCCAGCCCTTTTATAATAATAATCTCTGTAAACAATTATTGAGCGGTAATAAATATTTCTATACAAAGCATATTCGGAATTATTTTCGACTGTTGACCACCAATATGCATCTGTTTCATTATTGTCGAATGTACCATAAGCACCACGCCAGCCACCCGGAAGACCGGTAAATCCACTTTCATTTGTAGATCCCTCGTTAGGAAGTTGCCAATGAGAAGTTTCTGCTTCTTTTAGTTTGCTTCCTGCAAAATTCTCACCTCCCAAATTATCAGTTAAGTTTGTCCATTCAATATCATTCGGTATATGCCATTCTCCAGGAGCCAGACCTCTTGGATCACTTACAGCAAACCAGTTGTAAAGTCTTCCATAAATTGCACCCATTGTTGAATCGTTGTTGTACCAGCACCAGGCACCTGTAGTTAATTTTGCCCAATCATCAGGGTCTTTTACTTCCGGTATAGTGTCGCCGTTTCTGTAACAAACAACATCAAGGTTTCGGGACATCCAGACTTGATTGCCGATAATTACAGAGTCTGTTGAGCTGTAATACAAAGGTTGAATTAAAATTCTGTCAATTTCAGAAAGATAAATATTTTGAGGAGTATCTGTTATCAATACCGATAACATTGGATTACCTAAAGAATCCTGTATCAGTCTAATGTTTTCAATTGTATTAATCCGGTAACTTATTGTTTTGTTTTTACACAAAATTATTAGTAGTGCGTTGATGTTTTTATTCGAGAAGTTAAGGTTTTTTATTTCTCCGATTTTAAATTGTTTTGAACTACCGTCATTCAAATAAAATTTAATTTCCGGTTCTACCTGTCCAAATAAAAATAATGAATAGAAAAACAAAACACAGAGAATAACTAACTTTTTCATTTTATACTTTCTATTTAATTACAATCATTTTTTTTGATTGAATTTCATTGTTTAAATGAATTTCATAGAAGTAAACACCGCTGTTGACCTGATTGCCGTTTTGGTTAATGCAATTCCATTGTAAAAAGTTAACTCCGGCTTGACAATTTGCACATTCTAATTTCTGTATCATATTTCCAATGTAATCGAATATATACACCTCCACATTCCCCGGTACAGCGATTTCAAACTCAATATTTGTTAGTTCCTGAAAAGGATTTGGATAATTTCCTTTAGCTGACAAAACCCCTATCATTGTCTTATCTTCCTGTACTCCAGTAACATTTTCGAACTGAATCTTTTGAATTTGAGAAAGTGCAATTTTTTCCTCTTTATTATTTGTAAAATGGATAACCAAGGTATCGCTTTGAGATTTACTTTCAAAGTTGAAAGTCAGTAGAAAAATTAAGATACTTAGTATGTATTTCATAAAATCTTCTCCTTTATTTTCAAAATAATCAGGTTGTCAAATAGATTAAGGAGACAGAGTAATCGTAAGGCTTTTGCCGGCTGAACCTGTAAAGAAATTAATCAAACTTCGTGATACCGAATTACCAGTAGCATGATAACTATATTCATTTGAATAACGATAGTTAATATTACTAATTATTACAAATTCAAAATCTAAATCGTTTAACAATTCGACGTGAAGACTTTGATTATCGTCAATAGTAAAAGGTACATTTTTATAAGTGAAAGATGTTGTTTCACGAACGTAATTGTTTTCAAGAGCTCCTCTATATGACATACCTGTATTGTAACTTATATAAATATCTGAAAACATTTGTTTATTAGTATCTATTACAACAACTATAGAGCCACCTTTGCAATAAAAAGTTTCCCCTGAAAAAGTTAGTACATTACAAGTAAACCCTATACCTCGAGGAAAAAAATTATTTGTGTCTCCGAAACACATTAGATTCGGATTCCATGAATAATGCGTCCTTATGAAAGAGTAAATTATATCCAGGTCAATTTCAGTAGTATCAGTACTTGAACCGCTTGACCCCCCGGACTGATACCAGGATCTGTTAACCTGAACATTAGCTTTAATGCCGGTTAATGAAACATTACAGGTATTAAAAATTGTTGGAATTTCTATTTTCAGCATGAACTCATAATTATTATTATTTGTCGGATAAACGCTGTCAATCACGCATGGACTGTATTTTTTGGAAAAGCCAATAAATCTGTAGAGGTCGGAACTTGTAATATTTTTTTGTTTAGCATTTCGTACAATTGTACCACTTGTCCCTATAAATTCCAAATCGTTTGATGTAACTTTGCCGGAACCGTTAATCATCAGCTTTGCGGTATTAATATTAAAACCGTTTCCGGCAGTTACAAAATAAATCCCACCGGATAAATTTCCTGAATGAAGCACAAATTCAGAAGAGCCTGCATTTACATAATTTTCATTCCCCAAAACCCTAGCACCGAGTCTATTATAAACACTGACATAAAGCATACCGTCGGCAGGCATATTGACTTTGATTTTATAATCTCCTTCATTGCCGAATAAAGAATACGCTGATACAGACAACTCGTCTGATTTAGCTGAAGAGCCATGGTTTACACCGTTAAACCAATCAAAATTAAATTCAGTGCTATAAATTATAGTTTCTTTTTGTGAAGTCAGATTAATAATTTTTACGCTGTCCAAAGTAACAGGTTTCCCTGAGTTCTTAGCTTTAGCGGAGAAACTGACTGTCTGCGCTTTAGTAAATCCAAAGAAAACTATCAGAAAGAATAATAAAAAAATGATTGCCCTTTTCATAATCACTTTCTATTAAATGGAACAGCACTACATACAAGGACACGGTTTTAGAAAATAGAAGAAAGAAAACAGTACAATGGAAATCAAAATAATTTCAAATAAAAAGATATTTTTGATACTTTTCTAAAATGTGTACATCTCCTTATATAGAAAGACACATAAAAAGACAAAAGGTCTCAAAAAATCTTAAAATAACTTAAAATAATTTAGAATAGTAAGTAAAAACAGATGGTTTCCTACTTATTCATTCTACAATAATCTATCTTCAAGAATGTACTTATCCTTCTTTCTTTACAATTTTTGCCCAAGTATCCTTAAGTGTAACTGTTCTGTTAAAGATAAGTTTGTCGGGTTTGGAATCAAGGTCAACACAGAAATAGCCGATTCTTTCAAACTGATATTTATCA
>JBAYGQ010000410.1:0-3325 GCA_041666585.1 Bacteroidota bacterium | reverse complement strand
GAATTCATTAATAATTTGTGCTAAAGAATCGGATTGTCCGATTATATTCACTCCGCATTTTGTACTTCCACTATACATATTTGAACTGCAGGTACCTTCAAGAAAGACATACCGCGAACCGCACAAATCCTGAATCTTTAATGTATCTCTCTTTGTTCCGAATGATTTTGCATTGAAACAAACTTTGAAATATTTCTCCTGCTTGGCACCGAAAATAATTGGGAAATAACTAAGAGGCAGCGAAAAATATATGTTGTTTAAAACTGTGACATCGTCAAGCATAACGATTGAATTTGTCGAATTAATTATTTTTATATCTTTACAGACAAGTTCACCGAAATGAACATTTGTAAATTTTAATAGTGTGGAATCAGGTCCTGCATCAAGTATAAATCCCGATGCCAAAGGATTCTTTTTTACTGTTATCGAACTTTCTCCGAAGCAATGACAAGCTGACTCAACCCTGACAGTATAAATACCCGGCTTATCAATTTGTATGGTCTGCAATGTATCACCGGTTGACCACTTATATGTCAGATAACCTCGTCCCGCATCAAGATTCTTGATTTCACCTTCGCAAATTAAAGTATCACCTTTTATTTTAGGATGAGGTTTATCACCGGTCAAATCGGATTGAATCCAAACGGGTTTATTATTCAGAACGCCGGTTAAAGCTCTTGTAGTGCGGTCTTTTACAGTATCACCTTTACCTTCATCCATGGGTAAATACAAAATCAGCTCGGGTTCGTTGCCGGTCAGATTGCAGTGCATTGTTGAGTCAATCTGTGCTTTCGTTAGGGCAAGCTTCCAGATTCTGATATCGTCAAGAACACCGTCAAAATAGAGATAGTTGAAATTATAGGTTCCGAACCGGAAGGCTTCTCTTGTGTCTCTATCCATCGGAAAATCAAAATCATTGGACTGATTCAGGATTCCGTTAATATAAAGCAGATGTTTTTTCTTTGCCGAATCAAGGACCTGCGTAATGTGAATCCATTGATTAAGAGGTAGCTGAGTACTGAAAAGCCTGTCCCAGCTTGCCTTTCCCGATACATCAAGTTCTATTCTTCCGTCAGGAAAAAGGTTGCAAGCCCACTCGTCATCATCGGTACTACCCTGTCCCCATTTACCCCAAACTGCCGTCATAGCCGTTGGATATTTGTCAATTTTCATCCAAGCTTGAAATGTAAAATTTCCTCCGATACTGCTGATTACAGTGTCATCTGCAAATTCTACGTACTTCTGCGTTCCGTCAAATTCAAGAGCATAACCGTTGCAGGGCTGTGCAGTAAGAGATTTTGCCGTCATTAGAAATGAGACAAAAAATAATATAAAAATTTTAAAAACCATTAAAAGCTAAATATTTTTTAATCCTTCGTTAAGTCCCCAAATCAATTCATTCAGGTCTTCAATACCGACAGATATACGTACTAATCCGTCAGTTATTTGAGCCTGCTCACGAACTTCTTTGCTCATACTCGCATGAGTCATTGATGCAGGATGTTGAATAAGTGATTCCACACCGCCGAGGCTGACAGCTAATTGCCAGATTTTTACATTATTCATCAAAACTTTTCCTGCATCCAAACCGCCCTTAAGTTCAAATGCAATCATACCCCCGAAACCGCACATCTGCTTATTACCGATTTCGTACTGAGGATGGCTTTTTAAACCCGGGTAACTCACCCAAGCAATTTTACTGTGCGATTCAAGATACTCAGCGATTTTCATAGCATTTTCGCAGTGGCGTTCCATTCTGATTTTCAGCGTTTTAATTCCGCGGTGAACTAAAAAAGAATTGAAGGGGTCAATCACTCCGCCTATTTGATTCAGTGTTTTTCTGAATAAAGTATAGTCATCCTGCTCTTTCATAACCAGCATTCCCCCTACAACGTCGGCGTGTCCGTTCAAAAATTTTGTAAGACTATGCACGACATAATCAGCACCGAATTTAAACGGTTGCTGTAGTACCGGACTCATAAAGGTATTGTCAACTGCCAGTTTTGCATTGTTTGCATGTGCAATTTTTGCGATTTCACAAATATCAGTCATTACTAAAGTAGGATTTCCCGGAGTTTCTACAAATATTAATTTTGTATTTTTTTGAATTGCATTTTTAACTTTTTCAAGATTAGAGGTATCTACAAAAGTAGCTGTTATACCGAATTTGAACATTATATTTTGAAGCAAAGTTGTTGTCGGACCATACACTGATTCACCGCAAACCACATGGTCTCCGTTAGCAAGCAAAGCAGTAAATAAAGTACTGATAGCTGCCATACCGCTGGCGCATCCCAAAGATTTAGCTCCGCCTTCCAGTACTGATACAGCATCTTCGAGAGCTTCTATTGTAGGATTACGCAATCGTGTATAAATATATCCTTCTTCCTCACCCCGAAAGAGTCTTGCTCCATGGTCTGCGTCTTTGAATTTAAATGTTGAAGTCTGATAAATTGGTGTTACTACCGAGCCGTATTCATCTTCTTTTGTTCCTGCGTGGACACACTGTGTATCGTTTGTAAAATTTCTTACATCTTTCACTAAATCCTCCGATATTTCAATTATTTTAAAATTTTCAAAACTTAAAATTAAAACTCCGAAGTTTAAGAAACAAATTTGCTTAACTTATACTTCGGAGTATTAATTCGAAACTACGCAATGAATGCGGGTTACAATGCGAATTATTTATTTATCTATTTTTCTGATGCTTCCGCTTCCGTTCGTTTCTGTTTTAAATACTTTCGGATTACCCTTATAACTAATATCACCGCTACCGTTTATTTCAGCCATAAATTCATCAATAATTGTAGCACTGATATTTCCGCTACCGTTTATTTCAGCTTTGAATCTGTTAATTGACAAATTCAGAAAATTCAGATTTCCCGAGCCGTTTATTTCTGCTTTACACTCGTTCGCAGTACCCGCAAGAGAAATATCCCCGCTACCATTTATTTCCGATTTAAGAATGTTTGTTTCGATAGAAAAAAGTTTAATGTTACCCGAACCGTTCATTTCTAATTTCAATAAATCGGTTTTAATTGGCTTGTCTGCACTGATATTCCCTGAGCCTTCAAGGATTAAAGAATTAATGTTTTTGAGCGAAACATATACATCAAACTTGGAAGGACAAACAGGTCTTTTCGTTGTAATAACAAGTCTGTTATCCCTAATATAAGTTTTAATGCACTTCAAAATGTTGTCGTCAGCTATTATCCGGACTGATTCGACATCGCTCTGAGTAACAAAAACATTTCCCGAGCCCCGGAATACAATCCCGCTGAATCCCGTCAGTTCACGCTTGTCTTCCACTACTTTTCCGTTACCG
>JBAYGQ010000409.1:0-3374 GCA_041666585.1 Bacteroidota bacterium | reverse complement strand
TGAGAAAGAGACTTAACAACAGTCTCCCCTAAAACATCTTTTGCAAAAAAAAGATAAGAATTCACAATATCAGGAACTTGTTTTATTTCTCCACTCGCCGTTCTATAGTTATTTCTCTCGTCAAGAAATGGAACCTTTCCAACAAGTCTCGCATCAAAACTCATAATTTCTTTTCCTTCAGCATCACGAACAATTGTACGAGTATAGGTGTATCCATTTTCAGTAAATGTGTCCCCCTCTATTGGACTGGCGTTTGTGGGAGTAGAAACAGGAACTTCGGCTGTTGGGCTCACTACAACTATATCTTCTTCACCTGCGGCCAACACCTCTCCAGTCAACGTTCGCGTCATTAGTTCGTCAATAAAATTTTGTTTTTGTTCCTGCGTTGAGCCAACAGGGAAGTGTAATTCCACATAACTTACTGGAGCGCCATTTGGTACAGGCGTAGGCTCCACAAAATTTATGGTAGCA
The DNA here is from genome assembly GCA_041666585.1 of Bacteroidota bacterium. Lineage (GTDB taxonomy): Bacteria > Bacteroidota > Ignavibacteria > Kapaibacteriales > UBA2268 > JBAYGQ01. Next base: position 2,903 of record JBAYGQ010000409.1, on the reverse strand, counting down.
AACGCTGCTGTTTGACTCGTAAGATCTGCATTTATATATATATCTGCTTTTTTAGAACCACTGCTATCTATCAATTCTGCATTTGTAGAAAGCCCAGCAGCTTCTTCCGGCTGTATGTCAGGAAATTGAATATGATATGCACCATTTGCTATACCTTTTGGATCAAGTGTCACCAAAAACAACTCACGCTGACTTTGTTGATTGCTATCAAGTGCATTTACTCCTGCGATTGTATAGCTTCCTTCAAGAGGAACACCCGTTGTAGTAATCGGCTCTAATAATGGATCGGCAACATATCCGGAAAATCCACTACCCTCCAAACTCTCGACGGTATGACCATTTATCACTATGTTTTCCCATGGCTTCAAAACATCAATAACCGACGCTCGTTGTTCTGCTGCTGAAATCTCAACAATAGCTGGTACTGGTGCAACCTCTGCTTGCTGGGTGACAGCAGCTCCACCTCCACAGGCAAGCGCTGTGCCCAACGTAAGCTCCGAGATGCCTCGTATTCTTCGTCGGGGGTCATTATTCTTTACACCTTTATATAAATCAATCGATCCAGCCACCATAGGAACACCAATGATAGATCCATAAACGACAGGAACCCACCAAGGAAGCTTAGCTTGATTATCGAGCGGGGAAATAGTTATAGGAATTTCATGATGAATTGATTGAGAAGAAAATAAATCACGAGGAATATTAAATGATCTTTGAAGTAATGTTGAACGTCCCGCTTGAACTGTAACAGTATCTACTAGGCTAGTAAATGGACGTGGAGTATAACCATCGGGGACAGCCGCATGAATTCCAGAGCCCCTATACTCTTTAAACCATGCATCTCTACCTATATTTACCGCTGGATGTGCCTCAACTATCACCATAATTAACCTATAGTAACATTATATAATCTTTTGTGTCAAGACTTCATTCCAAAAAAAATCCGGTGGTAAGCCGGGGAGACAACATCTATACGCTACGCATAAAAATGATGTATGTATGATATTCTGCATCTTGATAAGATCAGTATATAAAAATATACGGTTGGCTTGCAAGTATTACTTCTCAAAGATACTTCGAATAAACAGTCTTCCCATAAACGGGATGCTTTGCACAAACAAAAACATATCTTCCAGAAAATTTTTTTTCTTCACATACATAACGTCATGCCGCATCCATGCGACAAAATCTTTGTGATATGTTCCTGTAAGAATTGCCGGAGAAATAATACCAGGCAACACCTGTTCACGAACGCGCATCCACGGCTTAAGCAGCTTCGCTTCCGAAGGGGGAAGGGGACGAGGACCAATTAAACTCATTTCTTTACGCAGCACATTTATAAACTGAGGAAGCTCATCAAGACCCGTATGACTAAGGACTTTCCCCAATGGAGTAAATCTCGGATCATTATAAATTTTAAATACTGGCCCATCTGATTCATTTTGCAAATGATATTGTTTTTTATGAGCCTCGGCATCTTTAACCATAGTTCTAAATTTATACATAATGAATACTGTGCCATTTTTACCAATACGCTTCTGGCAAAACAAAATAGGGAAACCACTAGTAAACACTATAAACAACGCCACAATCAAAAAAAAGGGCAACAATATCATCAATATTAGAACAATTACAAACCTATACAACCAATTAATCATAATATTAAACAAAACAGGATATACCGCACGCTTATATAGCGTAATAAAAAAAATTATACATATTTACGCCACATGGCACGAAGTCCTTTAATAAGAGGTGTGGATGGTTTCCAACCGGTCAGCTCCTTAACACGACGAATATTTGATATATATATCCGCTGATCACTCTCACGCCATAATGCAAAATGTGTTTTTAACGCAGGCCCAGGAAACGTGTCATTAAGTATGGCGATCGTCTCAAGCAAGCTCACATGAAACCCTTCGCGAGCACCACCTCCAACATTAAATGTACAACCAGATAAACGCTTCATAAGACTTGCTTCTTCAAGGTAAAGAGCCGCCACATCATTTCCAAATAGTACATCACGGACTTGTTTTCCGCTCCCATAAATAGTTATCGGTTTCCCCATTTTTTTTGCTCGTAAAAACCAATCGACCCACCCCTGTTCTTCCACTCCCTTTTGAAACAATCCATATATACAACTCATTCTATTAATAATTACAGGAACCCCATAATGCTTCCAATATTCTCTTGTATATTTCTCTGCCGAAAGCTTGCCCGAACCATACGGCGAATTAGTATACCCGTCATTCCCGTCAACATCTATATCCTCCGAAAATCCGTGGATATATGAACGATTATTAATTTCATATCGTGTTTTTGTTTCTTTAATTGATATCGTATTGATTTTGTCGGTATATACTTTATTACTCGAGGCAAAAATCACTGGAATACGACCATTTTTACGAGCAAACTCTAAAACATTCAAATGACCACGAACATTTATTTCAAAATCAAACACTGGATTATCGATGCTCTTTGGCACAGATGGGTTTGCCGCGAGATTAATAATACAGTCAATATTTGTTGGAAGCCTATCAAAAGCTCCTATATTTCTAATATCTCCTCTCTGAAAACTAAATTTTGGAAAACGTTTAAGAAACGCGAGATTTTCTTTTACACCATGACGCATAAGATTATCAAACGCCATCACATCGTGCCCCCGCTCTAATGCCAACTTAGCGATATTCGTACCAATAAAACCCACACCGCCAAATAATATAAATTTCATACCGCGCAATTATAACACGGAAATTTGAGACAAAAAAAATCTTAGCACTCCAATAGTAGAACAAATGTCATATAATAAGCCGATTATGAATTATGACGTGCAACATTTTTGGGAATTACTGTGGGGCATGACGGAAAAAGAACTTAGCGCACGATACAAACACACCATCTTC
>JBAYGQ010000408.1:0-3378 GCA_041666585.1 Bacteroidota bacterium | reverse complement strand
TGTCTAAAGTACTATATTCAACATCCTTGGTCTACAACATATGTAAACCCTGATTCGGTGAAAGCAGACAGTTGTTACGAATCCCCTACCTTTGGTCAACTTTATGCCAAACAGTACTTTCAATCAGAGTTTAGGTATAATATTATCCCAAGAGATACATTTGCAAATAAAGACACTGTACTTGACTTTACCATTGCTGACATATTAACTATATACCCGGAAACAATAACCGGATTTCAAGAAATAATACAAAAGTTTGGAAATTTTTGGTTTTTAGATTTTTACCCGGGCGTTGCAGATACTACAACCGAATATCTTAGGAACTTAAGTTACCGATTCGAAAATTATGTCAACATTGATTCAGTTCAAAGATATATAAAAAATATCCCTAATGTTATTTATTGTGGTTATTTAAGAAGATATGGTGCTGAAGATGGTATCAAAGAGACTTTCAATGTAACTTTTAATAATATAATAATATCTCCTCAACCTGCTAACGACAAAATCAATATCAAAAATTTAAATGCAGATGATTTTAAAGAGAAAAATATTAAGCTTGTAAATGTTTTAGGAATTGTTGTTAACAGCTATAAATTCAATACACCGGAATTTCAAATAGATGTATCGGATTTACCCAACGGCATGTACAATTTAATAAGTAATAACATAGTAAAACCATTTATTGTTCTAAGATAAACTTAACTTCAGCCTTTTACGGCATATCCGAATAAATGTAAATTGCAAGAGCTATTGCCGCAATGCACTTATTCAGTTCTTTCCTGTCAATTTTATCAAAAGTATCCGTGTAGGTATGGTGGTACCAGAAATACTTGCCTTCGTCATTGGTTCCTAAGCTCATTACAGGTATGTTTTTCTGTCTGGCAAGAGGTCCTATATCAACACCCCAGCCGCCTTTCTGTATCTTTATAGAATCAATCTGCCGGAACAAAGGCTCGAAAGTCTGCAAATACTTCAATATTTTCTCATCGCCGCCGTAGCTGATGTTATCGGGACGGAACACACCCGAATCGAACTCAAACATAAGTACGGTATTCTCGTTTTTATGTGCGTCGGCATAAGCTTTGCCTCCGCGTACACCGTTTTCCTCGTTTACAAACATAACTGCGCGGACAGTCCGCTTCGGCTTAAGACCAAGTTCCTTCAATAATTTTACCGCATGCCATGTAGAGATACATCCTCCCCCGTCGTCGTGAGCACCTGTACCCACATCCCATGAATCAGAATGACCTCCCAGAACAATGATTTCATAGGGTTTTTCCGTTCCGCGTATTTCACCCATTACATTATATGATAATGCATCGGGAAGTGTTTGTGCCTCCATATAAATATGCACAACAGGCTTTTGCCCGCGTAAATACATACGTTCCAGCATATCGGCATCTTCAGTTGAAATTGCCGCAAGGGGAATTTTAGGTACAGAATCGGCATAAACCATCATTCCCGTGTGAGGATTCTGCATACTGTGCGGAGTAACCGCACGGATAAGCACAGCCACGGCTCCGACCTTAGCGGCTTCAATTGCACCGGTAGAGCGAAACTGAACATTCACACCGTAACTCACCCATGGTTTGTTGAATACTACAATTTTACCTTTTGCTAAATCCGCTTTTTCTTTCAATTCTTCATAACTGTTTACAACCAGAATAGGAGCGCTAATCCCTTCTTTAGGTGTTGCGATACTTCCGCCCTGTGCAAGAATCCTCATCGGACTTTGACGTGGTTCCATCAATTCACAATGTTCATTACCCCGCACCCAGTGCGGAACCATAACATCTTCCGATTTAACGTTTTCTAAACCGTCCTTAAGCATTTCGTTGTGAATCCACTTTAATGCTTTATTCAGAGATTCGGAACCGGAAAGCCTGTGACCGTATGTATCGCACATATAGCCGAGCCTGTTGTAAGCCTCGGAATCATTCATTGCAGAATTAATGATTTTTTCGGTAATGCTTTTGTATTTATCCAATAAATCTTTTGAATTTATTTCTTCTGTTTTTTGTGCAAATGTATCCATCGAAAAACATAGAATTGTGATTAAAGCGGCAACATTTATAGTCAGGTAAAATTTCTTCATCAAATTACTCCATAATTAGAAAAAAATTATTTTGCTAAAATATGGAACTCTGTTCTACGGTTAATAGCACAGTTTTCCTCGCTTGTATTCGGTACTTTCGGAACGGAAAAGCCGAAGCCTCTTGCACGCAGTCTTTTAAGTTCTACGCCTTTTTCAACAAGAGCATTCATAACATTATTTGCTCTTTTTTCGGACAAAACCTGATTGTATTCAATCGTTCCCTTATTATCGGTATGTCCCTGAATTTCCAATTTCAGTCTCGGATTGCTGAACATCTGTTCTGCAATTTCATCAATTATGAAAATTGTTTCAGGTTTAATATTAGCCGAATCAAAATCAAATAAAATCGGACGTTCGAACTTATTCCCGACATCATTCCAGTTGTACATATCCGAGGTATCGTACTCACCGTAAGCGGTTAATTTCTCCGTAAGGGCAGGTATGTTCAGATTAATGCAGACACCGTGATAGCCCCAGAACATTGGCGGTTTGTATGTTACAAGATAGTGATAACGCAGACTCATGTAAATATCGCGAAAGATAGAAACCATCTGCTCTTTGGTATAAGCTTTGTAATACTTTCCGCCCGTGTATTTTGCTATGTCTTTCAGATTGTCATCCTTGGAATAGCCGAATGCAACAGTAAAAATATGAATTTTCTTTTCTTTTGCCTTATCTATTAAATCGCTTACTTTCTGCTTGGAATAATTATCATCGCCGTCAGTAAAAATTACAAGTACACGCGGGTCATCCGGCGGAGTTTCGTCGAAAAGTTTTATGCAATTCCATAAGGCATCATAAGCCGCTGTATATATGCCTTCACCTCTGTCTCGCCTTGAACGGAACAGACTAAGCAGTGAATCCTTATCCTGAAGCAAGGGAGCTTTTATGTCGAAATCCTTATTGAAAGTTGTCAGCGCAATCTTATCATAAGGGTATTTCATTTGAATAAATAATTCAGTACCTTCGAAAATCGCACTCATAATCGGACTCATTGAACCGCTGTAATCAACGGTTAAAGCAATGTTGTAGGGTATAGAATCGTTGGCACCGAACTCACGCACTTTGAATGAATCTATCGGTGCAAATTTAGTGCGGACTTTCCCCAGAGTTTCCACTAATTCTGAAAAATATTTTATTGCAGTATCCTGAAGATATGGGTCAGCCATATTGGTTATGAATCGTCCAAGCGAATCATAAACCCTTGTTTTCATTTTAATTTCTTTAGGATATTTATCGGTTTCTATACTCCATACATCAAAAATAATTTTTTGATAATCAGC
>JBAYGQ010000407.1:0-3379 GCA_041666585.1 Bacteroidota bacterium | reverse complement strand
GAGACCTTAGCCGCTCTTTCGAAATCAATAATACCAAGTTCCTTAGCAGTTTTCATGTGGTCTTGTTTCAATTCCTGCTCTTTAATCTCGCCCCACTGACGGATAAGGGCATTATCTTCCGGAGTTTTGCCTACGGGAACACTCTCATGAGCAAGATTCGGAATGAAAAGCACAAGCTCATCCAATTGAAGCTCAATCTGCCGCAATTCTTCGTCATAAGCTTTTATTTTATCGGAGACTTCCTTCATGTCAGCAATCTGAGCGTCTGCGTTTTCACCGCTTTTTTTCATTTGGGAAATAGCATTGGAAGCCACATTCCGCTGATTTTTCAGTTTTTCGACTTCGCCTATTATGGCACGTCGTTTCTCGTCTAACTGCAAAATCGGCTCTATATTTGCAGATTCATTTTTATTTGCAATATTTTTGCGAACTAATTCGGGATTTTCACGTATATACTTTAGCATAAGAACTCTGTTATTCTATTTGAACAAAAACAAAAGGCAAAATTAGCTAAAAGCCTTGAATAATACAGCATAAAAAATACTACTTGCAATTAGTGAAATATTTTTGTAAGTTTTAGTTGTTTTATTTTTTCCGGTTACAGAAACGGCTATTGCGGGATTAAACAAAATTGAATTAACTGAATTATTATAAATTTTGGATAAAACGTTATGAAAATCTACTTAAGACTTACTTTGATAACTGCTCTAATCAGTTTTTTTATCCTCTCAGAATATAGCACAGCTTTTGCACAGTACAACTGGTCAACGTCAAGCAGAGACCCCGAAGGTTTCTATGATATTTCATCCGACGGAGGATATATTTATTATATTATCAACCGCGGTGGCTTCAGAAGCGAATCCGCTAATCTGATAAAAGAGTCGTTAAACGCCCCTTTTACTAATGATACTACTCAAATCAGCTACGGTCAGAACTGCACCTGGTTTAAGGTTTCTGTTGATATGAAATACTGCGCTCTTGCTTTTTCTTCAGGAACTATTGAAGTTTGGGATTTGGAGCAGAAAGCAAAACTTCATACAATTACATCTTTCACTAACGCCGACGGTATAAGATTTTCACAATTCAGATTGACTGACGACAGCAAAAGTATTGTCTGCCTACTGCTTTCCGATTCAGTAAGAGTTCAAAAATGGGATATTGAATCAGGTTTGCTTGCATCTTCAATTACTCTTAAAGACGAGATGCAGAATTTCAATCTTACGTTCTCTCAAAACGGAAAATATCTTGTTCTTATTAATAGCGATAATATAATGAAAGGATATGAAGTTTCATCGGGACAGGAACTGTTTAATATTCACAAATCCGATAATTTCCTTGCTATAATAAGCATGGGGATAAGTAACGACGGAAAATTTGTTGCATTCAACGACAACAATCCGAGAATGCAGGTGTATAATGCAACTACTAATTCTTATGGTTCTCTCTATAGATATTACGGTTTTCCGAATACTGTCTTTCAGTTTATAGATAATAACACAATCATAACAGACAGCAAGGACACATTGGTTTATTACAATTGCACAACAGGTGAAATAAGAACAGTACCCGGTGCTTTAAGTAATCTCTATAAACTTCAGGTCAAATATGTTCCTGTTACGGGTAATTCAGACAAGGGTGTTTTCTATTTCCAGAAACAATTTCAGCCCGGTGCACCAATTTGGAAATACTATCTTGTTCTTATGGATTTAGTAACACCGAAAGAAATTAAAAAAATTCCTAATGCACATCTTGAATCTGTCAGGCACGGTGATATTTCTCCCGACGGTACTCTCGTCCTCTCGTATGATGATGAGTACAAGGCTTTTATCTGGGACGCTTTGAGCGGAAATATGCTTGGAAAAATTGATGATATAGTTAGTCCTGTTTTCTCACCTGTCGGAAACAAAATAATCTATGCAGTTAATGATTCACTTTTTCAGTATAATTATCAGACCAAAACCAAAGAGAATACTTGGGCGGTAAACAAGGGTATAATCAACAAAATTCTAAGAGCAGGAGATAATCTTATTATTGCTTCAACTCCCGATAAAATCGTTGCTCTGGATTTCCCCCAGATGACAACCAAATTTGAAATTCCGGTAAATTCTCAATTTATCATGAAGATGAGAATAAGCGGAGATCTTAGTGAATTAATTGTATTAGATACTGTTTATACTCTATCAAAATATAGTTTGCAAACCGGACAATTGAACTCATCATCAAACATAAAGGATTCAACTATTTACGGATCAATTATTTTTGATATTTCTCCAGACGGTAACTATATTGCATACAACAAAAGAATTGCAAATAGAAATACTTTCTTTATTTTAAATTCTAAATTGGATAGTATTATCTCTATCTTCGGAAGAGGAGCATCTGCAGGGATTTTTGCAAAGGATAACAGAAAAATGTTCTTGTTCGGATATCAGGGTGATTCTAATAGAACTTACGCAGGAGTATATAATTTTATAACAAAGGCATTTTCCTGCGAAAACAGATTAGGATTTAGTGAATCATTGCCGGCAGGCAGTATATATTTCTGGCTGTCTACTGATGAATTGCAAATTCTTAGCGGAACCGGCTTTGGTATGGTGTCTTACGGCACCCTATGCGATTTATTTGTTTCGGTACCTGAGGAAAATAATAACGGGAACAATGATTCGGGTAATGATTTATCTGTATCACCAAATCCCGCAGTGGATTTCATTAACCTGAGTGATTCGGAATTGGATTCAAGAGATAAAGTAAGGATTTATTCAATTGAAGGCGTTTTACAATTAGAGACAGATTACAGAAATAGAATAAATGTTAGCAAACTTACACCGGGTGTATATATAATTAAATCAGGAGCAAAAACACTGAAATTTTTAAAGTATTAAAAAGGTAATCTGATAGATAGCTTTAATACAATAACAATTTACCACGGTTCTTGTGATTGAATTCCACAATTTCAGGTGTGGCTTTCCGCTTGTTATCAAGTATGTCAATTACAAAATTATCAATTTGATTCGAAGGCAACGGTGAATTGTCGGAATTAAAAACAATCCGTTCGGGATTTAGAGAGAAAAGACTAAAAAAATAAATTCTTTATTGTTTCTTCTTTATTTTACATTTTAACAAATTTATTTACTTTATACCCTTGACAAATAAAATACAATCCTGACGGCAGGAATGAAACATCTATTCTATCATGGTATTCTGATTCGAAAACTTTAGTACCCAAAGCAGAATAGATCTCAATATGGTAAAATTTCTGATTTGAATTCAAGGTCAAATAACCATTTACCGGATTAGGTGAAATCTTAAAATCTCCTTCATTATTAGAAATATCTTTTACTGATACTTCATTTTTTAGTTCATATCTTGCTACCAAATT
>JBAYGQ010000406.1:0-3381 GCA_041666585.1 Bacteroidota bacterium | reverse complement strand
CTCGAAGAAGCCAAGAAAAGAGACCATCGCAAATTAGGACGGGAATTAGAATTATTCTTCATTTCTCCCGTTGTCGGTAACGGTCTCCCTATCTGGCTTCCCAAAGGAACTGTTGTAAGACGCATCTTCGAAGAATTTATGCGAAAGGAGCAAATAAACCGCGGTTACGTTGAGGTAATCACTCCTCACATAGGAAACCTTGAGCTGTACAAAACATCGGGTCATTATCCCTATTATGCGGATTCTCAGTATCCTCCCATGAAAATCGAAGATGAAGAGTACATACTTAAACCGATGAACTGTCCGCATCATCACCAGATTTATCTTTCGAAACCCCGTAGCTACCGAGATTTGCCTTTAAGATTATTTGAATACGGTTCGGTTTACCGTTATGAGCAATCCGGAGAATTGACCGGTTTAACCCGTGTCCGCGGATTTACTCAGGATGACGCACATATATACTGCACCAATGAACAGTTGAAAGAAGAAGTAAAAGCTGTTGTTGACCTCACTCAGTTCTTACTTAGAACCTTCCAGATGGATACTGATGTAATAACCCGTTTGTCTTTCCGCGATGAAGATACAAAAAAATTTGGAGGCGACATTGCTTTGTGGGACAGGGCGCAGAAAGAAATTCAGGAAGCCGCAGACGAACTCAATCTGAAATACGTTGTTGCACTCGGAGAAGCTGCTTTCTACGGTCCTAAAATAGACTTCATTATTAAGGACGCAATTGGCAGAAGATGGCAGTTATCCACCGTTCAGGTTGACTATGTAATGCCCGAAAGATTTAATCTTGAATACACAGGAGCAGATAATCTGCCTCATCGTCCTGTGATTATCCACAGAGCACCTGCCGGTTCTTTAGAAAGATTTTTCTCTTTATTGATTGAACATTATGCAGGCAATTTCCCCTTCTGGATGTCTCCCGTTCAGGCAAGCATACTTCCGATAGGTGAAAACCAGCACGAAAAGGCTATTGAAATTCAAAATATATTGAAAAAAGAAGGCTATCGTATTTATATGGATACCCGTAGTGAGAAGGTCAACCGTAAGATTGCGGAATCAGAGCAAAAGAAGATTCCGTTTTCTATAATTATCGGACAAAAGGAAATTGATACAGGTACTATTGCGTTGCGTCAGCACGGAAACGGAGATTTGGGAACTTTGACTATTGAAAGACTTATTCAGATTTTTAAAGAGATTGATGTGCCGGGAAGTCCGAACAGTCCGGAAATAAATATATAAAAGTTCTTATGATTATTAAATGTATAAATTAAAACATATTATCTTTGTCATCTTATTTTTCGTTTCTATATTTGGTGTTGATACTTTCGGTCAAAACCGGGAGTACGGCACTAAATATGAATTATTCGATAGCCTCCTTCATACACAGGGATTGAGCATTAATGATATTCATCTTCAAAATGATATCTACGATTACAAATACACTAAACTAAAAGCAATTCATAATTTATTGGATACTCCTCTTACTGTTCTGATTTTTTTGAAAGAGCAAAAAGAATTAATTTTGAATTTAGAAAAGGATGAAGAGTTTAACAGGTTTTGTACTAAGGTAAATTCAATTTTGCAATTCAAAGAATTCTCACCTTATTATTTCGAGACAAATTTGACAGCGAAAGAAATTGAAAATGAATTATATATTAATATAGATAATCAATTCGGATTTGAAGGAGGGCATTTAATCCGGCAGTACATCACTCCTGTATTGCAAATAAATGCTCTTCTTAAAAATGATTTTCTTACAAAAAAGGGTATTTTTTTCTCTTACATTTTCGACAATTCAGATTTAATTTTGTTTCCTCAAATATTTGAAAAAAGAGACCCTGTCAGCCTTTATAAACAAAAACGACATATTGATTCCTTGGCAAATTTATTTTTCAATTATTCTATTTTTATAAATCAATCCGATTTGTATTCTATCGGTATGTCACTTTACAAGGCTCTTCTTCAGCTTGGAGACAAAAGCAGAAAAAATTTATCATCGTATATAAGCAGTATTAAAACTAAAATTGTAGAAACTCCATACGGACGCATTGCACTCGGAGGTCCGGGTAATGACACATACGAAGGAGATTTTGTTCTGATTGTGGATGTTGGCGGAGACGATACATATAATTTTCCGAATTATTCAAAAGAAGAATCCTACAAACGTCCCGCCCGGATATTAGTTGATTTCAGCGGAAACGACACTTACCGCGGCGGCAGTTACAGCCTTGGTGGCAGTGCCTTTGGTATAAGTATTTTACTCGATTACAAAGGTAATGACAAATACAGTGCCGCTCACTTTTCAATAGGAAGCAGTTTATTCGGATTCGGTTTACTCAGAGATTTTGAAGGAAATGACGAATATCATTCTTTATATTATTCTCAGGGTGCGGCGGCTTTCGGAATAGGACTTTTAATTGATAACTTCGGTGATGATGAGTATATATGCGGCATACGCAGTCAGGGATTCGGCTTTTCCCGCGGTTACGGTCTTCTTGCCGATCTTTCCGGTAATGATAAATATTTCAGCAGGTCTGAAATTATTACAGTAAAAGATACAACTAAAGGAAAAATTATTGTACAAACTCCGGATAATCAAACGTATAATATTTCCTTGTGTCAGGGAGCTTCTGCAGGATATAAAAATTTAGCATCGGGCGGTTTCGGCATTCTGTTCGATAAAGACGGAAACGATTCTTATGTTGCAGAAACATTCGCTCAGGGAGCAGGCTATTACTACGGACTCGGTGCCTTGCTTGACCTGAAAGGTAACGACTCCTATTATGCAAGGCAGAGAGCGCAGGCTACGGGCGATTATCAGGGAATCGGAGTATTGATGGATAGTGAAGGAAACGATGAATACTCCGCACTCGGCGAATCGCAGGGCTTTGCTTCGAATGCATCCTTTGCTATGCTGATTGATGAAAAAGGAAGTGATTACTATAAGCTCGGTTTGCCTACCGACTTTGAAGGCAATACAGAGTTCAATCCTTCTATTTCAATTTTTACGGATATTAGGGGATATGATAATTTTACAAATATCGAAAATATTTTTAAAAATAATTCATTCGATAACATTCGCAAAAGCTACGGAACAATAAGTTCTTACAATGTATCAATGACTTTCACATCGGCAGATACTACATCAGGATTTTTTAAACAGATAGTAAATGATGACTCACAACTAGTTTCCGAAGATGATTTTGACATAGAAAGAAACCGAATCAGTTCAAATTTTAAATTATTCAATACTATCGAAAATGTTACACCATTACCCGAAGACATTGATTCGCTTTTTGCCATAGCCTGCGCATCTGAAGTTCGTTATGCCGAAATCAGTAAGAATGCAGTAAAGACAATAGTTTCAAGAGG